>DATCMP010000597.1:0-20598 GCA_036563365.1 Thermomicrobiales bacterium | reverse complement strand
GTCAGCAGTCAGTAGTCAGTAGCCAGTGATTCTTGCCAGCACTCACTTTGACCGCAAGCCTGGAGTTTAGCGGGCGCACACTGGCTACTGACTACTGACTGCTGACTACTCCCCTACTTCCCCTTCACATCATCGCTAAAGTGTAGCCCTTGCACATAGACATTGACCGCGACCACTTGCATCCCGAGCGCGCGCTCGACCGAGAATTTGACCGCGTCCATCACATTCTGCGCGACCTCGGAGATGCGGACCCCATATTCCAGAATCACGGATAGCGTGATCGTGATCTGCTCGTCCTTGACCTCGACCTCGATCCCGCGTCGCGGATCATCCTGGCCCAGGTAGTACGCGAGATTACCGCGCAGGCCGCTCGGGGCCATGCCCACCACGCCATACGACTGCATCAGCGCGCCGTGGGCGATCGAGGCGATCGCCGCCCGCGAAATCTCGACTTTCCCGGTCACCCCGCTCGCCGTGGCGACCCTGCCCCTGCGTAACATGTCCACCCCCTCGCGTCCCTCATCGGTATTCGCCTAGCCTGCGGTGCCGATTACCGCTCTGCGGAGTGGGTCTTTACCTTGTACTCATGCCCAATTCATGCTACTATCTACCGCTGTCGCGTCTTCGGTCGCGGGGACATTGCGCGCCTATGCAGATTTCCTTGCATCGGGGCAATGCCGAGTGTGTATGGCATCATTCGAGCGATCGAAGCCGAACCGCCCGCTCCCCTCACCAACGCTGATAGTGTGACGCATGATAACGAATAGCCCTGAGCGCGTAAAGGGGGTCCATGATGGCGATGTGCGATATGTGCGGGAAGACGAAGCGGGCGGGTAACAACGTCAGCCACTCGAACGTCCACACCAAGCGGTTGTTCCGCCCGAATATCCAGAAGGCGACGATCATGGTCAATGGTCGCTTGCAGAAGCAGAAGGTCTGCACCCGCTGCCTCCGCACCCTGGCGAAGGCACCGCGCAACATTTAAGGGAACAGGCGGCATACGCTCCATGAGTCAAACTGCCCCGAGGCGTCGCCGTTCGGCGACGCCTGATCTTTCTCAGGAAATTACTGACGCGACCGGGCGGCAAGACAATCCGCCGCTTCGACCCGCGCCCACCGTCTGGGATACCGGCCCGGTCTATTTCTGCGAGGCCGATGTCGCCGCCGGGTTGGAAGAGGTGGCGCTGGCTGAATTGCGTCGGGTACTCGGGAACAACGCCCGCTCGTTGCAGATGACGCGCACCGGCGTCATCGCCTTCGAGTACGCGGGCGACATCACCCGGCTGTTGCGACCGCGCACCGTCCTGTCGATCTATTTCATCCAGCGTTTCGCGGTGCCGCGACCGAAGGCGTTGCTCGGCGACGCGAATTTCCGCCGGATCGCGCAGATGATCGCCACCATCCGCACCCTCTCCCCCGAGGATGCCTACCGGACCCTCTATCTCAGCGCGGCGGGTTCCGATTCGTCGGTGATGAACCGCCTGAAGGAGGAGATCGGTAAACAGACGGGGCTCAAGGTCGTCTCCCCCAACGCCCACGAGGGTGACTTGCACCTGCGCGTGCGACGCACGCCGGGCAGCGGCACGGGCTGGGAAGTGCTGGCGCGGATCACGCCGCGACCGCTCGGCGCGCGCTCCTGGCGGGTCCGCAACATGGAAGGCGCGCTGAACGCGACCGTCGCCAGCGCGATGGTGCGCCTCACGAAGCCGGAAGCCAGCGATCGATTCCTCAATATCGCCTGCGGCTCCGGCACGCTGCTGATCGAGCGCGCCTTCAGCGGCCCCTCCACGCGACTGCTCGGCTGCGATCTCAGCGCCGATGCCCTCGACGCCGCGCGCGAGAATGTCGCCGCCGCCGGGTACGCCGGGCGGATCGAACTGCGTCAGGAAGATGCCCGCACGCTGGACTTGCCGGATGGCAGCATCGACGTCATCTGCGCCGATCTCCCGTTCGGCAATCTCGTCGGCTCGCACGATGGCAACCTGACCCTTTATCCCGCGCTCCTCGCCGAAGCCGCGCGTGTTGCCCGCTCCGAGGCGCTGTTCGTGCTAATCAGTCACGAGGTGCGCCTGATGGAGACGCTGCTCGAAGCGTCCGAGGGCTGGAAGCTCGAAGCGACCAAAAAGGTCGTGCTCGGGGGGTTGCACCCGCGTATCTTCGTCCTGCGGCGCGTCGCACCCGCCGAGGAGTAATCTTTCGTCAACACGCCCTCTTGCTTGCTGTATTGTCGCGGGCAAATCATACGCTGAAGACGCAACAGGATCGGCACGGATGGCGGCACAGCCGGATGAACGGCGCGCGGGAACGCGACGCGGACTGGTTGTGGTGCTGTTGTTGGCGATGCTCGTGCGCCTCCCCTTGCTGCTGACGCCCGGTTTCGATGTCGTCGCCTACAAGATCTGGGCGCGGGTCGTCTATGCGGTCGGGATCGGTGGGGCCTACGGCGCGGACTATCCGCCCGAGCCGGGGAGCGCACCGTACCACTATGGGCCGGTCTATCTCCACATCCTGCGCGCGACCGGGCTGCTCTACGCCGCGCTCCGCCCCGCTGGCGACTGGCACGATCAACTGCTGGCGGCGTTGCTGAAGCTCTCGCCGGTCGTGGCGGAACTGGCGCTCGGGCTGCTGATCTGGGCGTTCCTGCGGGCGCGCGTCACGGGCAGCGTGGCGCTGACGGCCGCTGCGGCCTACCTCTTCACGCCGGGCCTGATCTGGAATACCGCTTACTGGGGCGGGATCGACGCGTTCCAGGCATTCTTCACCACGGCTGGACTGCTGGCGACGGTCGGCGGCGCGACCGCGCTCGCGTGGCCGCTGGCGACCCTGGCGGTCTGCTCGAAGCTCACGGCGCTGCCGGGCGCGCTGGCGACGGTGCCGGGGGCGCTACGCGCACGCTCGCCGCGCGGACTCGTTGTGGCGACCCTCGGGGCCATCGCCACGGCGACCCTGGTCGTCGCGCCGATCCTCCTGAGCGGTCAGGCCAACACCCTCGGGGGCGGGATCTTCGGCCATCTCGACATCTACGCGGAGACCTCGTTCAACACCCACAACCTGTGGTGGCTCCTCACCTGGGGCCAGGGGACGCGCCCGGATACGACGATCGTCGCCCTCGGGATAGATTACCGGATCCTCGGGCGGGCGCTCTTCATCGTCGCGGCGGCACCGGCGCTCTTCCTGCTCTGGCGTTTCCCCGCCGACGCGCCGCGCCTGTTCGCCACCAGCGCTTATCTCACCTTCACCTTCTGTATGCTGACGACCGGCGTCCACGAGAACTGGGCCTACACCCTCTTCGCGCCGTTGCTCCTCGCCGCCGCGCTCGATCGGCGCTACCGCCCGCTCTACGCCGCGCTCGCCGTGACCTTCCTCCTGAATCTGTTCCTCGAAGACCCGCCGCTCCACCGCTTCGTCGCCGACTGGATGGCCGTCCGCTACGCGATCCGCGCTGCGCGACTCCTCAACGCCGTCGCGCAGTGTGCGCTGCTCGGTTGGTGGATTTGGCTACTCTGCATTCGTCATGGGCAAGGGCCACTCCGCGCCGCAACAGGCGGACGCCGCCGCGATCGAGCCTGATCGCGGCGGCGTAACGTTGGCCCCGACCGCGTGTAGCGCGACCGGGGCCAACAACGGATCGGGACGGTGCAACTACCGCTGAGAGCGACAGGCCAGGAGCACGAACCGGCACAATGCTCCTGGGTGCCGGGGCCAGCCCCGTTAATGTGATGCGCCGGGCGTTGCGGCAGGGCCGCTCGGCGTCGGCAACTCCTGGTGGCCCGGATCGGCCGCCAGACGACGGGCGCGGACGAGTGAGGCGAGGATACCGACGGTGAGCAACGTGACGATCACCACCAGGGAGAGGGCGATCGGGATCTTGTACAGGTCGGTGATGACCATCTTCACCCCGACGAACGTCAGCACCGCCGCCAGCGACAGCTTGAGGTAGTAGAACTTGTCCACCGCGCCGCGCAGCACGAAGTAGAGCGAGCGCAGCCCGAGGATAGCGAAGACGTTCGAGGTGTAGACGATGAACGGATCCTGTGTCACAGCGAAGATCGCCGGGATCGAATCGACCGCGAAGACGAGATCGGTGAACTCGATCAGCACCAGCGTGAGGAAGAGCGGCGTCGCCATCAGCACCCCGGCCTGCCGCACGAAGAACTTCTGGCCGTGATACTCCGGGGTCACCGGGATGATCCGCCGAACGAGCTTGACGACCGGGTTCTGCTCGGGGTGCATCTCCTCATTACGATGCATCGCCATCCGGATCCCGGTGATGATCAGGGAGGCACCGAAGAGATAGATGATCCAGTGGAACTCTTTGATCAGCGCCGCCCCGGCGGCGATCATGATCCCGCGCATCACCAGCGCCCCGAGGATCCCGTAGAAGAGGACACGGTGCTGGTAGAGCGGCGGCACCGCGAAATAGGTGAAGAGCAGCACGAAGACGAAGATATTGTCGACCGACAGGCTCTTCTCGATCAGGTAGCCGGTGAAGAACTGGAGCGCAATCTCGCCGCCGCGCCAGAAGTAGAGCACGACGTTGAACGCCATCGCCAGGGTGATCCAGGCGACGCTCCAGAGCGACGCCTCCTTGATCGACACGTCATGCGCCTTGCGATGAAAGACCCCGAGATCGAGCGCCAGCATGAGCAGGACAAAGAGATTAAAACCGACCCAGACGAGCACGGTATCCGAAACGGGGAACATGGCCTGCCTCCTCCGAGGTAGGCCGCAGGGTGCAAAAAAGCGAGACCCCACGGCACAAAGGTGTCGTGTTGGTCTCGCCCTCGATGCTCTCGCATCTACCGTCGGCCGGGGGCAGGAGCCCCGTAATGACGACCGATCGGCCCGCTCGCGCGGGTGACTACTCCCCAAACTGGTCGCAGGATAGCAGATTGAACAGTCGGTGTCAAGGGTATGCACCCATTTCGCGCCGACCCGAGGGGATCAGAGAATCGGGCTCCTACCGGCTTTCGACGATGGTGCCGGGCCGCTTTTCACCGGAGACGCTTCGCCTTCCTGTTTCGCCGCGATCACCTCCTCTTGAAGTAGTGGCATACGCCTTCCCCCATTCCCGCCCCCTCGCACAGGACGCCGCCTCGCGAGAACGCCGTCGCCGAGGGGCAATTACCCTCCGGTTCTTCGTCGCCCGCCGGACCGCGCGCTGTCCCCCCCGCCAGCGTCACCCTTATCGCCTCCTCGGCCACGCCGAGCACACCATCGGCGGCCTCCCGCGGGACGGCATGGCGGTCAGTTCCTGGCGCGGGTGCGCCGGTTGACCTGCGGTTATTCTCTGTCTGGGCGGTAGACCAAGGCGAGGGTGCCGGAGCCGAGCGCCGTGCTCTCGACCAGCCGCAGCTTCGTCGGGGGCATCCCGTCCGGGAAGAACCGCCGACCCCGGCCCATGACGAAGGGCTCGACCAGGAACCGGTACTCATCGATCAGGTCGGTGCCCAGCAGCGAGCGGACCAGGGTCGCGCTGCCGTCGATGATGATGTCCTTGCCCGGCTGTCGCTTGAGCGCGGCGATCGTGTCCACCACATTCTCGGCGATGATCGTTGATTCCTGCCAGGGCGCATCCTTGAGCGTGGTCGAGACGACATACTTGTGCATCCGGTTAAGGAGCGGCCCGGGGCCGTCGCCGGTCGTCTGTGTGGACCAGCCCGGCCACAGCATCTCATAGGTGACCCGCCCCAGGAGGTACGCGTCGCCGGCCATGTACTGCTCCGTGATGTACTGCATCCGCTCGGGGCTGTTGGTGTTCTGCCACCAGTACCCCATCGTCTCCGCGTCGAAGACCCCGTCCAGGGTCATCCACGCCTTCACCCAGAGCTTCCTCATCGTCCTCCTCCTTCCAGGGACACGCCCCGCTCCCCCGACCCAGCCCACTGGCGAGCGAGGTTCGGCCCCTTGCGAGAGCAGGTACTCGCCCCATGAGCGGCGCTCGGCGCAAGGGATACGGATCGTGCCCCCCTCCCGAGTTGCCCGATTCACCGGTTGAGCAGGGTCCCCAGATCCGTCAGGGCCGCGCGGAACTCCCGCATCCTGTCCGCGCCCAGGTAAGCACCCCACTCGCCTTCCAGACGCTCCAGGCTCTCCCGGGCCGCCCGCTCCACCGCCCAGCCCCGCGCCGTGCGGCAGACGACCCGCGCCCGCTGGTCGGTGGGTTCGGGCACGCGCTCGACGTAGCCGCGCTCCGCGAGATAGTCGATCAGGGCACCCATCGACTGCTTCGTCATCTGCGCGCGCTCCGCGAGCGCCGTGGAGCGGGCACCGGCCGCTGGCAGGTGCTGGAACACGGCGAGATGGGCCGGGCGCAGGTCGCCGTACCCGGCAGCTGCGAGGTCGGCGGCGATGCGCGCGCTGATCGCCCGGACAGGGGCGCGCAACAAGGCACCGAGCATCGGCACCAGCACCGGTTGATCCTCCATCTCCCCCCTCTTGACAAGAACATCAGGATAACTTACTATCGAGCCGAACAGACTAGTCAGCCTTGCTGACTATACTGTAGCGGATCGGGACGCGCATGTACAGGAGGCGGCGATGAGCGAGGCCACGACCGACGCGTTCACCGCCCTGCCCCCGGGCGAGGGGCAGGCGATATGGTTCCTGGACACCCTGATGACCGTCAAGGTGGGCGCGACGCAGACCGCCGGGGCCTACATGGTCGTCGAGTGCCTCCTCGCCCCCGGCTTCGGCCCGCCGCCCCACATCCACCACCAGGATGATGAAGCCTTCTACATCCTCGAAGGGGAGCTGGCCGGATTCTGCGGCGAGCGGACCTGGCGTGGTGGGCCGGGTGCCTTCGTCCTCCTGCCCCGTGGCATCCCGCACGGTTTCCGTGTCGAGGGCGACGCGCCCGCGCGAGTGTTGCAGCTGGGCAACGGCTCCGGATTCGAGCGCTTCATCGCCGAGGCGGGCGCACCGGCGCAGGCCGCTACCCTTCCTCCACCGCCCGGGTCGGACGCCATCGCGCGGATGCTGGCGACCGCCCCGAAGTACGGCATCGAGATCCTCCCCCCGCGCGCCGCGTAACGGGGGCTTGCACGGCGCACCATCAGAAGGAGTTCGCATGATCGCCCGCATCGGCACCTTTCTCTCCCTGACACCCGAAGCCGCGGCGGCATCCCGCCGTAACCTCCTCGAGCGCTTCCTCCCAGCCCTCAAGGAGCAGGAGGGATTCGTCGGCGGCTTCTGGCTCAACGGGGCGGACGGGCGGCACCTGTCGATCACCGTCTGGGAGAGCGAGGAGGCGATGCGGCGGGGCGCGGCCGGTGCCAACGCCGTGCCGCTCCTTCCGGGCCAGGATCCCGCGCAGATCCCTGCGGCGGACACTACGGAACTCTGCGAGGTCGTGGCCGTCGCCTGACGGCGGGCCTTCGGGCTCCCCCTCCCATGCCGTTCCCAGCCCCTGGGGGCGGAAAACCTCCTGGGGCGGCCCTGGCGGGGTGGTCCGCGATCGCAGCAACGCCAGGAACGGGTGCAAGAGAATCGGCGAAAGGTGGCACGAGCCGATCGCGCTGACGACTGCACTCGCCCCGGGCAGCCCTGAGCGATGGCGCAGGATCAGGCCGCAGGCGCGAACATCCTCGCCGACGGCCTGCGGCCCGGTGGTTCTCCACGAACCCGAATTCACCGTTAATCGACAGCTCTCACGATAATCTCGCGCCCGGAAAGAGCGCGGGCGGGGCGGGCGATCGGCGAGGCTAGAGATCGAGGATCAACGGGCAGTGGTCTGAGACTTCCGGCTCATAGATCACGGTGAAGCCCGCGACGTCTTCGACGCGGTTCACCAGCATATAGTCGGCAAATCGCCCTGGCTTCTCATACTGCGAGCTGCGCGTACCCTGAAAACCAAACGTTGTCACCAGCTCGGTGAAGCCGCTTTCCCTGAGGATCGCCAGCGTCTCGCTCCCCGGCTCGACATTAAAATCGCCACAAATGACGCTGAGATCGCCGAATTCGGAGACCCGATTCGCGAGGTCCAGCAGGCGACGCGCCTGGTCCGCCCGCTCGGGCGTATCGATCTTCCCCCGGAGGTCACGCAGGCCGTGCATATGCGCGATGCTGACGAACCTGTCGCGCGCATGGTCATAGACACGGACCGCGTGCGCGCTGCGCGATCGTGGATGATCGCCAAACCCATGGGGTGAGAAGCCCTTGTGAACAAAGCCTTGGGCTTGAGCGACGACCGGGAAGGACCGGTGGACGAACGTCGCCAGTCCCCATCGCGAGGGTACCGCTGCGTCGCCGTCCCAGAGAACACCCTGCGCGGCGGGACAGAAAAAGGCGGCATGTTCGGGCAGGGCCGACGATACATCGCGAAAGAAATTGGCGCGCTGCGGCAGGACGCGGTCGCCGTCACGATAGGTCAACCAATCTCGTTCCGACTCGGGGCTATGCACGACCTCCTGAAGGCAGAGCACGTCTGGGCGTTCCGTGGAAAGATACGACACGAGGGTTTCGTGCAGTTTTCCGCCCCATCCGTTCAAGCACATCACTTTCATCGGTTCCGCTCCTGCGGCGTTCAGGATTGGCCGTCGCCCGATCATGGTCGGCTAGTGAGACGCGCACGGGGGTCCACCCGTGCGCGGCGCGCAGGTTATCCGGTCGCGCCGCAGCAACGCCGAACAGCCGACATGCCAGGGTCCCCGCGCCCCCGGATACGGCCCACCCCACCGCCCACGCCCGGCCGCAAGAGCCCTCCCCCCGCCGAGGCTCCCCGCCATCGCCCGAGGCAACGATCTGTCGGAGGGGCCATGGCGAGCGGTGTTCGCCTAACGCCCCTCGTACAACGCGCTCCACCGCGCGTGCTCGTCTTTCGCCTGGGCGAGCAACTCGGCATCCGAGAAGAGGTCCAGCGCGGTCAGCGCCATCGCGGTCGAAACTTTCAGCAATTGGTCGTAGCCGAACTCGGAACAGGAGGCATCGACGACCTGCTGCGAGTGGCCGGGGATCGGCGTGTGGCTGATCGCGAACGAGCCGGTCACCGAGGGGACGAGGTAGGAGACGTTGCCGAAATCGGTCGAATACGGCCCGCGCTCGCGCTGGTCGCGCGCATTGACGGTCATCCCGACGCGGCGCATATTCTCCTCATAGGCGCGTCCGATCGGGTACGAGGGGCGCATGTCGTAGCAGGTCGGCGACGGGGTGGTGATCTCGACCGTCGTCTCGGTCATCAGCGCCGCGCCCTGCGCGATATTGCGGACCTTCTGCTCCAACTGTTCCAGGTACGCGCGGTCCCCGGCACGCACGAAGAAGCTGGCGGCGGCGCGGTGCGGCACCACGTTCGGCGCGTCGCCGCCATGGGTGATGATCCCGTGGATCCGCGCGTCAGTGCGGACGTGCTGGCGGATTGCATCGATCCCGGTGAAGAGCTTGATCACCCCGTTGAGGGCGTTCGCGCCGTTGTACGGGTCGCCCGCCGCGTGGGCCGGTTTGCCGTGGAAGACGAACTCCAGGTGCGAGACGGCGAGGCAGGTACCGCCCGGATAGGAGGTCGCCGAGCCGGTCTGATGCCCGGCATGGTGGACCATCAGCGCCGCATCGACCCCCTCGAAGACCCCGGCGTCGATCAGGATCACCTTACCGCCGCCACCCTCTTCCGCCGGGGTGCCGATGATCTGAAAGGTGCCGTCGATCTGGTCCATGATCTGCCCGAGCCCGACCGCCGCGGCGAGGCCGGAGGCGGCGATCAGGTTATGGCCGCAGCCGTGATCGATCCCCGGCAGCGCGTCATACTCCGCCAGCACCGCGACGGTCGGCCCCGCCCCGCGCCCTTTCTTGGTGGCGCGGAAGGCCGTCTCCAACCCCCCGAGCGGCATCTCGACCTCGAACCCCTGCCCCCGCAGCGAGTCGGCCAGCAGACGCGAAGCGAAGACCTCCTGGAAGCCGATCTCCGGGCGCTTGTGGATCTGATCGGCGACGCTGATGATCCCCGGCGCGTGCTCATCGATCGCCGCGCTGACCCGCGCGCGTAATTCCTCGATCGCCATCGTTCCTCCTTATCGTGCGGTCGCGAGGGCGGCAGCCGGCGGCGACCGGCGGCGCGGCAACGCTTCTCACCCCGATCTCAAAGCGTGATTGTCAAGCCATCGTAGGCCGGGATAATCCCGTCGGGCGCGAGCAGCGCCGTCAGTTCGTCGTGTGGCGGGGTGAAATAATGGCTGAAGTGGATCGCCAAACGCTGGGCATTATCCGCGAGCAATCCGCGCCGCGCAAGCACCTGCTGATGCTCGGTCATCTGCCGGATCGTCAGGTGCGCGCCCGGTTGCTTCAGATCCCGCCCCGTGCCGAATGTGGCATCAACGACCGCCGCGCCGAAGCGGACCCCCTGGGCGGCGAGCCGATCAAGCGCCGTCCAGGTCGCCTCGGGGAACGGCCCGGTATCGGTGCCGTAGAAAAGCGTCGCGCCCTCCGCACCCTCCGGCACTTCCGGCCCGGCGGTCTGGCGGATGACGAAGAGCATCGCCTCATCTTCCGGCAGGGAATGTTCCGCCGCCAGCGTCCAGACCTCGTACCGACGCACCGGGGTCATGGGGAACGCGGCGGCGCGCGGCACGCGCGGATCGGCGACCGCCGCACCGCCGGTGACAATGTCGAACTGCTGGAACGGCGCGATCCGACGCGGGGCCAGTTGCAACGCGTCGAACTCGGCCCCCTGTCCGAGCAGATCGAGCGACGCGCGACCGGCGTAGACGGTGAGCGGCGGCAGCGCCGTGCCGCCCCAATACCGACCGCGCGCCCGCAGGCTATCCGGTTCGAGATGATCGTAGTGGGGGTGGGTCACGAGGAGCGCCCGCACCGCCGCGAGATCGACGCCGAGCCGGGCGGCGGCGGGCGAGAGATCCGGCCCCGCATCGATCAGCAGATCATCGTTGATCAGGGTCGCGGTGCGGTAGCGGATATTCTTGCCGCCCCGCTGGCGCACAAGCTGGCAATAGTCGCAGCGGCACCAGAGTTGGGGGACACCTTCGGCAGCGGCGGTGCCGAGGAAGGTCACATTCATCGGCGGTCACCTTCCGGTAGCGGGCAACGAGACGAGCCAACCACGGCGACAGCACCCGCCCCGCGACGTGAACGACACGTTCAGCCCTTGCCCCCCAACACGGTCCGGGCCTGTTCGAGGGCGCGTTCGAGCGCCTGCTGCCGCACCGTGACGGTGACATCGCCACGCGTCCGTTCCAATACGCCGCGCACCATATCGGTCGTGCGCCGCAGGCCATTCGTCACCGCATCGGGGAAATCGACGGTGACGAGCAGGCTGTAGACATCGTCCATCGTGACGAGCGCCCACTCGGCGGGCGGCACATCGCCCGCGCGCAGCCGGTCGAGGGCATAGCGTCGCAACTCGCTCGCCGCCTCGCCCAGGCCATTGAGGTAGACGGCGTCGGCGACCTTCAGTTCGTCGGGGCTCGGCAACGGCGTGCCACTGGTCCAGGCCAGGAAGACGCGCGCCTCCACGAACTCTTTCTGCGCGTCCTGCACGTACCCGGCCCAGTAGATCGCCGGCTGATCGCGCAGGATCGTCGCGAGCGCGGCGAGCCGATCGCGCGCCTCGTTCGCCAGGCGATTCCCGGCGGCGGTGTCGCCACGATGGCTGGCGCGGATGCAGTTCGCGCAGAGGCGCACGATCTGGCGGCTCTCGCCGAGCGCACGTTCGCGCGCCGCGTTCGTCGCCTCCAGTCGCGCGAGAATTTGATCGCCGATGGCGGATAGCTGCTCAGGCACAAAACCCTCCTTGCGGCCGGTGCTACACGCCCGTCGCGTCGCCGACGTGGCCCTGCGTACCTAGCGGCGGCACGATAGCATGGAACGCGAGGAGGGGCAAACGGGGGAGCGAGTGGGCCAGTGAGCGAGTAGCGCGGAGGGATAGTGGCGCAATGGCTTCTGCTGGCGCGGTGGACCGGGGATTAAAATCCCCGGCTAAGGGCTGCGGCCACAAAGTCCACTGAAGTGGACTAGGGTTGCTGCCAGACACTGGCTATCCCATCAGCTACAGCGCCGCTGCCGAGCCTAGCCTACTTCAGTAGGCCGTGGTCCCCTGCCGGGTCAGGGGATGAGTGGCCGCAGCCCTTAGCCGGGATTTATACCAAGCGTAGTCTTGGTGCTTCAGTCCCGGACCAGCCCACAGGCTACCCAGCGCCGCCATTAACCAGCGACCCACGTTTGTCGCCAGCCCCCTACGATCTAACACCCACCACAACAATCAGACGCCACCCGCCTTGCCCCACACCCCTCCCATCGGCGATAACTCCCCAAGCGAGACGCGACGGACGACAGTGGGGAGGATCATGGCCGAGCCAACCGAACAATCGGCGAAGGGCACCTTTACCCTGCACGATCTGCGCGTCACCGTGGCGGCGATCGCGGGGCGGTCGGTCTGCGGGCTGCGCGTGGGCGACTATTTCGAGTTGACCGAGAGCAGCCAGATTCGGATACCGGAGGGCAGGCATTTTTGTCTCTACGCGCTGGCGGCGGTCCTGCCGCTGCTCCCCGCGAAACAACGCGCGCTCGATGGCGCCGACTGGCTGGCGCAGGATAATCTGGTCGCCTGCCCCGACCCTGAAGAACGCTTGATCATGCGGATCGAGCGGATCGGGCAACGCGAGCTACGCGCGGAGGATCTGACCTGATGAGCACGTCAACCGCGCCCAACGCGCGGCTCAGTATCGCCTTCCAGAGCGATAAGCGCCCCGCCGAGTACGCCGAACTCGGCGCGCTCGTCGAGGGCTACGGCTTCGGGACGGTCAGCGTCTACGCCGACCTGATGTTCCAGCCGCCGCTCATGGCGCTGCTGACCATCGCCGGGGCGACGGAGCGGATCCGCATCGGCCCGGCCTGTTTCAATCCTTACACCCTCCACCCGGTCGAGATCGCCGGACAGATCGCCACGCTCGATGCCGCGTCCGATGGCCGGGCCTATCTCGGGCTGGCGCGCGGTGCCTGGCTCGACTCGCTCGGCATCGCCGATCCCCACCCGCTGGCAACAATGCGCGAGGCGGTGAGCGTGATCCAACAACTTTTGCGCGGCGAACGGCGCGAGTTCAACGGCAAGGTCTTTCGGTTGAGCGCCGATCATGCCCTACAATATGCGGTCGAGCGGCCCGCGATCCCGCTGCTGATCGGCACCTGGGGGGCACAACTCGCGGCCTACGCGGGCGAGGTGGCGGCGGAGATCAAGGTCGGCGGCTCGGCCAACCCGGCGATCGTCGCGCCGATGCGCGCCAGGATCGCGCCAGGCGCGGCGCGAGTCGGGCGCGGCCCGGAAGCGATCGGGATCGCGCTCGGTGCGGTGACGGTCGTGGACGAGGATGGCGAGCGGGCGCGCACGAAGGTGCGGCGGGAGGTCGCGCGCTATCTGCCGGTCGTCGCGCCGCTCGATCCGACCGTGGCGCTCGATCCCGAATTGCTGACGCGGATCGACGCCGCCGTGGCCCGCGACGATCTCGCCGCAGCGGGCGCGCTCGTCCCCGATGACGTGCTGGACCGCTTCGCCTTCGCCGGCACCCCAGACCAGATCATCCGCCAGACCGAAGCGATCCTCGCCGCCGGCGCTGCCCGCGTCGAGTTCGGCACCCCCCACGGCCTCACCGCTCGCGAGGGCCTTCGGCTGCTCGGCGAGCGCGTGCTACCAGCCTTTGCGGAATGACGAGTGACAAACATTGTCCTGACTTGCAGCAGGATAAATGCGATTCATCCGTATGACGTATGACGAATATAACGACGTAACAAGCGTAGGAGCCTCAGAACAGCCAACCGCCACGCCCAAACCTATTCGTCATTCGTCACTCGTCACTCGCCATTCCCCCGCACCTGTCACTCGTCATCCCCCGCTCATCGTGGTTGCCGGTCCGACGGCGGTGGGCAAGACGGCGGCGGCGATCGAGTTGGCGCGGCGGTTCAATGGGGAGATCGTCTCGGCGGACTCGCGGCAGATCTACCGGCAGATGGATATCGGCACCGCCAAGCCGACCCCGGAAGAGCGCGCCGCCGCTCCCCATCACCTCCTCGACATCCGCGATCCCGACGACGATTTTTCGCTGGCGGAATACGTGACGCTCGCGCGGGCGGCGATCGACGCGATCATCGCCCGCGGGCGGCTGCCGATCCTCGCGGGGGGGACGCCGCTCTACCTCAACGCCGTGACCGAAGGCTGGCGCGTCCCCGCGGTGCCGCCCGATTGGGCGCTGCGCGACAGCCTGGAAGCGGAGGCGGCGCGGGATGGTATCGGGCCGTTGGAGGCGCGGCTGGCGGCGGTCGATCCGGTCGCGGCGACGCGCACGGCGGGGAATCTGCGCCGGATCATCCGCGCCCTGGAGGTCCACACGCTCACCGGCAAGCCGATGTCCGAGCAAGAGGGGAAAGAACCCCCGCCATACCGGATCATGCAGGCGATCCTCACCCTCGATCGCCCGGCCCTCCACGCCCGCGCCGACGCCAGGATCGCGCGGATGATCGCGACGGGGCTGGTGGCCGAGGTCGAGGCGTTGCTCGATCGGGGTTACGCGCCCACCCTGCCCGCGATGACGGGGATCGGCTACGCCGAGGTCATCGCCCATCTGCGCGACGGCCTGAGCCTCCCCGACGCGGTCGCCCAGATCGCCACCAGCACCCATCGTTATATCCGCCATCAAGAGACCTGGTTCCGCCGCAACCGCATCGCCACGCGCTACGATGTGGCAACCGCCGCCTGGGAAGCGACGCTGCAGACAGACGTGGGTACATTTCTGGCGATGGAATAAGCGGAACACGGTGCGCGGTCACCGTCAGTGCTAGTGTAGCGACGACGCTGCACCGGCGCAACGACTGTCAGCCGTCAGGAATCGCGCGATACGCTGGCATGGATACAGAGCGCCCGAGCGCATGAACAACTGAGGCGGTAACCATCCCATCATCAGAGCAGGGATGCCATTTGACCGCTTCGTGAGAAAGGACAACCGATGATCGACCGCTTCACCGAACGCTTCACCCGACCCGTCGCCACGCTGGCCCTCGCCGTGACACTCGGCCTCGTCGCCTGCGGCGGAGGCAGTGCCACACCAACGCCCCTCCCGCCGACGGCCACCGCCACCGTCGCCCGGACGGCAACAACGGCACCGACCGCCGTGCCGACCGCCGTGCCTACGCGCCCCGCCGCGCCCGCGACGGCCACGCGCAGCGGCGGTTCCCCCATCGCCGGTACGCCGGGAACTCCTGGTGCGTCTGGCACACCCGGCAGCGCCGCGCCGAATCCGGCGGCGGTCACGTCGGCATATGCCAACCTCCAGAAACAGCAGTCCTATCACCTGGAGATCAAGGTCGATGGCTTGGGGACGATCGTACCGCTCGGCATCGGCAATACGCTGACCTACACGATCGACGCGAACGGCACGGACCAGAAGATCGTGATCGATGACGGGACCGGAGTGAAGCAGGAAGGCTATAAGGTCGGCGGCAGGTTCTACTCGGTCACCAACGGTCAGGTCAGCGAGGTAACGAGCTTGCCGCTGATCTTCACCCTCCCCGAACTCCTCTACACCACCCTGACCGCACCGGGGACGATGACCTTCACCAGTTCGGGGGATGAGCAGATCAACGGGCGCTCGGCGACGAAATACACCGGCACCGGCTCCGTCGCGCGCCTCGCCGCGAACCCGCTCTTCGCGCTGGCGATCCCCAACGCCCAGGGGACGGTCAGCGGCCCGATCTGGGTGGAGAGTAGCGGCAGCTTCCTCGTCGCCGCCGACCTGACGATCACCCTCACCGCGCCGCAGGCCGGGACGGCCAAGCTGCGCCTCGACGTGACGCGCGTCGGGCAGGTCGGGCCGATCACCGCCCCGCGCTAACATCGCGCCCGTGGGCGCCATCCGATGCCAGCTAGCACGCTCACGCCCGACTCTCCCCCTGGTCGGGCGTGAGCGTTCCCGCGCCGTCCACCCTCGTCGCGGCGCGGCGCAAGCCGATACGGTGGCGAGCAAGTTGCTATAGTGGCGGCAGTTATGCCAACAGCGCACGATGATACGGGACGCGAGCACAGCGCGGGGAGAGCTGATCGCCCGCCCCCCCTTGGGAACACGCTTGGCCGGGCGACCGCCAGGAGAGAGGATAGCTTGATGGAGCGGGAGCGCCCAGCACCAGACACACCGTTCACCGGCGGGGGACTCATCCCCCGCCTCTCACGCCCGCAGGTCACCGCGCGCACGGTCTTCGTTATCCTCGCGACCACCCTGGCCTTCGTGGCGATCCTCTTCCTGATCTACCAGTTGACGCAGATCATCCGCTGGACGGTCATCGCCATCTTCCTCGCCGTCGCCCTCGCCCCGGCGGTCAACTGGCTCCAGCGCCGGGGGATCAAGCGCGGGATCGCCATCGGGATCGTCTACTTGCTGCTGCTCGCCGTGATCGCGGCGATCGGCGCGCTGATCGCCCCGCCGCTGGTCGATCAGATCACGGGCCTCGTGGCCTTCGCCACCGACCTCAGCAATCGGCCGGGCGGGGTGCAGCAAGGGCTACAAGAACTGGCGACCCGCTTCGGGCTCGGTGCCTATGTCGAGACCGTGCGCGCCCAGATCAGCACCCTGCCTTCGCGCCTCGGTGCCGCAGCCGGGCCGCTCCTCGCCGTCACGCGCGGCGTCGTCGGCAGCGTCACCGCCACGATCAGTATCCTGCTGCTGACCTTCTTCCTCCTGCTCGATAGCGGCCCCTTCGTGAATGCCGGCCTCGCGCTCTTCAATCCGGCGCAGCGCCCGCGCTTGCGGCGGCTCCTGGGGGAGTCTGCGGGGGCCATCCACGGCTACATCAACGGCAACCTGATCATCAGCCTGATCGCCGGGGTGGCGGCCTTCGTGGTCATGACGATCATGAACTTCACCCTGCCGGGCGGGATGCCCTACGCGGTGGTGCTGGCCCTGATCATCGCCCTCCTCGACCTCATCCCGCTCGTCGGTGCGACCCTCGGTGCCGCGATCGTCATCCTGGTCGGCTTCTTCATCGGGGTGCCGCAGGGGTTGATCTTGCTCGTCTACTTCATCATCTACCAGCAGATCGAGAATAACGTCCTCCAGCCGCTCGTCTACGGGCGCAGCGTGCAGCTCCACCCGCTGGCGATCTTCCTGGCGGTCCTGGCGGGCGGGCAATTGCTCGGTATCCTCGGGGCGTTGCTCGCCATCCCGATCGCCGAGATCATCCGTATCCTCGGGGCCGAATTCCTGGCGGGGCGGGCCGACGCGACCGGCGGGATCGCCCACGGCACCCGGTCCACCGTACCGATCGACCAGGTTGCCCGCGACGCCACCGAATCCGGGGGATAGCTCCCCAGGTCATCACGCGAGCGGTGACGATACCGTCGCCCGCGCGCGGGGCACAGACCTTGTGACAATTCGCCCACCGCCCCGCGCCGCTACCCATGCGACCGACTCAGGCTTCGACCACCAGGGGCAACACGAGCGGTCGGCGGCGCACCTGTTCCCAGATCACGGCGCAAGTCTCCTCTTTGATCCGCTGATTTAAGTTGACTCGCCCCGCGCCATGCTCATCGATACCGAGCCCGGCGACCGCCTCGCGCACCCGGTCACGGGTTAGCGCGAACGCTTCGGCGACGACATCGGCGGGGAGGAAGCCGCGCGCGGCGATCTCTGGCCCGGCCAGGAGATCGCCCGTCGAGGCGTCGATCGTCACCGTCACGAAGACGACCCCATCGCGCGACAGCGCCTGCCGCTCCTGAAAGACCTGATCGCTCAGCGTGCCGACCCGCGAACCGGCGATGTACCGGTGTCCCGCCGCCACCTCACCGGCCGGCCGCGCGCCATCCGCGCCCAGTTCGAGGGCCGTGCCGAGGCGGGTGTGCAAGATCCGCTCGCGCGGCACCCCGACGCGCTCGGCCAATCGCCCGTAGAGGGCCAGATGGCGCGACTCGCCGTGAAACGGCACGACGTAACGCGGGCGCGTGAGGTTAAGCATCAGCTTCAACTCGTCCTGCGAGGCATGACCCGAGACGTGGACCCGCTCGATCGCGCTGTAGATGACGTGAGACCCCTGCCGAAAAAGATCGTCCACGATCCGCAAAATCGCCGTCTCATTGCCGGGGATCGGGCTGGCTGAGACGATCACCGTATCGCCCGGTTGCAGGGTGATCGTGCGGTGCTCGCCGCTGGCGATCCGGCTGAGGGCGGCCGTCGGCTCGCCCTGGCTGCCCGTCACCGCGTAAACGACCTGCCGATCGGGCAAAGCGGCGGCCTCGCCCTGGCCGATCAGCGTCCCCGGCGGCGGCGTCAGATAGCCGAGGTCGCGCGCCATCGCGACATTCTTCTCGATGCTGCGCCCGACGGGCGCGACCTTCCGCCCGCTGCGCGCCGCGATGTCGAGGACCTGCTGCACGCGCGAGATCAGCGAGGCGAACGTGGCGACGATGATTCGCCCCGGCGCTTCGGCGAAAATCCGCGCGAAGGTCGGCTCCAATGTCCGCTCGGAGGGGGTGACGCCCGGCGTCTCGACATGGACGCAGTCGGAGATGAGCGCCAGCGGGCCGCGCCGCCCGAACGCGGCCAGCTTGCCGAGGTCGGTGAGTCGCCCATCGACCGGCGTCTGGTCGAACTTAAAATCGCCGGTGGCGACGATCAGCCCGGCGGGCGTGTCGATCCCGAAGCCGACGGCATCCGGGATCGAGTGGCAGACGCGGAAGGGGTCGATGGCGAAAACCCCGGCCCGCACCGGCACGTCGCTCTCCGGGTCGAGTTCGCGCAGATCGGCGGAACCGAGGAGCTTCCGTTCTTTCAGCCTGACGCGGATCAGGCCAAGAGTAAGCCGGGTCGCGTAGATCGGCGGATTGCCGAGTTCGGCCAGCAGATAGGCCAGCCCACCGATATGGTCCTCGTGGCCGTGGGTGATGAAGATGGCGCGGATCCGGGGGAGCTTGTCGCGCAGGTAGGTGATGTCGGGCAGGAGAAGATCGACGCCGAGCATCGCCGCCTCGGGGAAACCGAGGCCGACATCGACGATGATGATGTCATCGCCGCATTCGAGGACGGTCATATTCTTGCCGACCTCGCCGACCCCGCCCAGGAAAATGACACGAACGTGTGTCGTGTCGCTCTGCTCGGTCACGCTGCATTCACCCCCGGCTACGCATAAACGTCCCTCACGCGCGGCATTTCAGCCGGGCAGTATAGCGGAAAGACGCGCCGCGCGAGGTTCGCGGGGCGCGTAGCCCCGCCCACAACCGCCTACGCCGGGAAACGCAATCGCCCGACCTCAATGGTCGGGCGACGGCATGGGTCCGAGTTGCAGGGCGTCAGAACAACCGCCCCTGCGCGGGCTGCGGCTTCTCGGCGGCCGCCTCGACCTGGAGGAGTTGGCGCATATCGGCGAGGTAGCGCGGCAGCTTGAGGAAATCGGCCTCGATCGTCGCCTTCAACGCCGCCTGGTGCAGCGCGGCGGCGGGGTGGTACATCGGCACGATGATCCGCCCATCGACCGTCTTCGGCTGGCCGTGGATCTGCGAGATCCGCCCGCCCGGGAACCAGCGCGCCATCGAAAACCGCCCGAGCGTGACGATCATCCGCGGATCGACGAGTTCGATCTGCCGATCGAGATAGGGGCGGCAGGCGGCCATCTCATCCGGCAGGGGATCGCGATTGCCGGGCGGGCGGTGCTTCACCACGTTGGTGATGTAGACATCCCCGCGATCGAGGCCGATCTTGCCGAGGAGTTCGTTGAGGAATTGCCCCGCCGCGCCGATGAACGGTTTGCCCTGCTGATCCTCGTGGAAGCCGGGAGCCTCGCCGATGAACATGATCTCGGTCGGTAGCGGGCCTTCGCCCGGCACCCCCATCTTCGCGCCACGGCAGAGTTCACAGGCGGTGCAGGTCGCGACCAGTTGGCGCAACTCCGTGATATCGGCCCCGGCGGCGCGGGCGGGATTCATCGACACGAGCAAACCTCCTGAGTGGGCGAAGTGGACGGAGTGGGCCAGTGGGCCGGTGAGTCCATAGCGGTGATGCTGGCGCTATTGTGTACGGACACCACGAAGAGAGTATAAACCGTCGGGGAGGGTGGTTCAAGCGGGGGGCGGGAGGGGCAATTAGGGATCGGGCGGGTGGGTGCTGTTGGAGAGGTGGTGACGCCCCCCTGCCCCCCAATTCTGGGGGGTACGGGCGCTGGGAAGGCTGTGGTTTCCCGCGAAGGCGCAGGGCTATTAACGGCTGTACCCCCCAGAATTGGGGGGCAGGGGGGCGCGTCTCACAACAATGCCCCCGCGCCATCATCCGGCGCGGGGGCATCCTAATCTCTGTCGCTACTTCGTCACCACTGGCCCACTAGCCCACTGGACCACTTCGCCCACTGGCCCCCTGCCCACTAGCCCCGCACCAGCGCCAGCACCTCGTCGGTCTTCGCGCGCAGTTCGTCGTCGTTGGGGGCTTCGACGTTGAGGCGCAGGAGCGGCTGCGTGTTGGAGGCCCGGAGGTTGAACCACCAGTCCGGGAACTCGACCGTCAACCCGTCGAGCTTGTCGATCGTCGCCCCGGCGGCGCTGTAGTGCCGCTCGACCGCCGCCATGACCGCCTTGATGTCGGCGACCTCGGAGTTGATCTCGCCCGAGCGGACATACGGATCGAGCGGTGC
>DATCMP010000595.1:0-16620 GCA_036563365.1 Thermomicrobiales bacterium | reverse complement strand
GCCGGATGGGCGCGGACGGCCAGTTCATCTACGGCAAGGCGATCGACGCGCGGATAGGCCTCTACATCGCCACCGAAGTCGCCCGCCGCGCCGACAAGGGCAAGCTCAAATATGATCTCTATCTCGGCTCCTCGATCCAGGAGGAAAACGGGCTGCTCGGCGCGGTTTCCCTCGCCCGCCACACGAATTTCGCCCAGGCGATCTCGATCGAGGTCGGACTGGCGGGGGACATCCCGCTCGTTGATGCGCGCGAGATGCCGATCGCGCTCGGCAAAGGCCCCGTCCTCGTCTACAAAGACGGCTCGGTCCACCACGACCGCCACATCACCGAACGCCTCGCCGACCTCGCCGAAGCGCGCGGCATCCCCTACCAGTTCGGAGCGTATAGCCAGTTCGGCAACAACGCCCGCGAGTTCATCGCCGCCGGGATCCCCTCCGTGATGATCACCCCGCCGACCCGCTACACCCACAGCCCCTTCGAGATGATCCACGAGGCCGACGTGGAAAACACGATCCGCCTGATCGGAGCTTATCTGGAAAGCTGACCCATCGCGCGCAGCGGCATATACTTCTCAGCACTACAAGCGATAGTCTCATTCACGGTACAAGGCAAGAGCAAAGACCATGCACAGTTCCCTGCGAATGACCTCCGCCGATCTGGCGAATTTTCCGGATGACAGCAAGCGGCGCGAGATTATCGACGGGGAACTGTACGTGTCCACGCAACCGCATTGGTATCATCAGGTCCTTTGCGCCCGGTTAGGTCACTTCTTGGGAGAATGGAGCGACGAGTCCGGCAACAGCCAAGTTGCGATTGCCCCGGGCCTGATCTTCGCGGAAGACGATGATGTCGTGCCGGATGTGGTCTGGGCTAGCCAGGAACGGCTGGCGCGTATCCTCGAAGGCGGGAAGCTTTACGCCGCGCCCGAACTGGTGATCGAGGTTCTATCGCCGGGCAAGAAGAATATCGCCCGCGACCGCGAGACGAAGCTGAAGCTCTATGCTCGCCGCGACGCCGACGAATACTGGATCGCCGATTGGCCCCGGCACACCATCGAGATCTTTCGCCGCGAGGGTGAGGGTATCACCCTCGCGGCGGCAGTCGGACCCGGCGACACGCTGACGACACCGCTCCTGCCCGGCTTCGCCGTCGCGCTCGATCGGCTCTTCGCTGGCTTTCCATTCGCCGAGGCCGTGGGCGAGTAGGGACAGGGATAAGACCAAATATACGCCTCATGCGCCAGCAGCATCCCGCCGAGTACAATACCCCCTTGGTGCGACAGCGGATCACCGTCGCTGCACGCCGCAACAGGAGCACCCGACGCGCCGGATACCATATCGGGCGCTTCGCGCGGTGCTCTCACTCGCTGCACATGGGGGGAATAGCCTGATGGCCCAGACCGCATCCCAGACCGTGCTCGTCACCGGCGGCGCGGGGTTCTTGGGGATCAATCTGCTGCGCTACCTGCACGCGCGCGGCTACGATCTCGTCTCGCTCGACATGGCCGACTTCGATTACCCGGACATGCGTGACAAGGTCTTCATCGTCAAGGGGGACATCCGCGACCGCGCGACCGTCGAGCGCGCGATGAAGGGGGTCGATCTGGTCGTCCACGGGGCGGCGGCGCTGCCGCTCTACTCCGAGGAAGATATTTACACCACCGATGTCGTCGGCACCCGCGTCATCCTCGATGTCGCGCGACAATTCGGGGTGCAGCGCGCGGTCCACGTCTCCTCCACCGCCGTCTACGGGATCCCCGACCATCATCCGCTGGTCGAGGAAGACAAGCTCGACGGTGTCGGCCCCTACGGCAAGGCGAAGATCGAGGCCGAGGAAGTCTGCCTCGAATTCCGCAAGAAGGGGCTGGTCGTCCCGATCATCCGGCCCAAGTCGTTCGTCGGCCCGGAGCGCCTGGGGGTCTTCGCCCTCTTCTACGACTGGGCGCTCGACGGGCGCAACTTCCCGATGATCGGCAACGGTAAGAACCGCTACCAGTTCCTCGACGTGGAAGACCTCTGCGCCGCGATCCACCTCTGCCTGACCCTCCCCGCCGAGCAGGCCAACGACACCTTCAACATCGGCGCGGCGGAGTTCACGACGATGGCCGAGGATTATCAGGCGGTGCTGGACAAGGCGGGCCACGGCAAGCGGATCATCGGCTTCCCCGCCGAACCGGCGATCTGGGCGCTGCGGTTCCTCGAAGCGCTGCACGTCTCGCCGCTCTACAAATGGGTCTACGAGACCGCCTCGAAAGACTCGTTCGTCTCGATCGAGAAGGCGCAGCGCCAGCTCGGCTACAAACCGCAGTATTCCAACAAAGACGCCCTCCTCCGCAACTTCGCCTGGTACATCGACCACCGCGACCAGTTCACCAACCAGTCCGGCGTCTCCCACCGCGTCCCCTGGAAGCAGGGTGCGCTGGGCCTGCTCAAGCGCGTCTTCTAAGCAACACAGCGACAAACTGAGGCGAAGGGGTGAGGCGCGGGCAAGGTTGCCCGCGCCTCGGGTCATACTCGCCATACCATCGACGCACTTCGCTAAACGGGATTGTAATAGGTACCGGCATACACTACCATACCAATGACTACACTTCACTACGAACGATTTTGGAGGGCTGTGAAGATGACGAGGGTAACCTCCGTGCGATTGGACGACGAGATGGCGAACAAGCTCGACCGTCTCGCAGCATCGCTCGACCGCCCGCGCGCCTGGCTCATCGAGCAAGCGATCGCCAATTATGTCGAAGAACAGTCCTGGCAGGTAGCCGCGATCGGCGAGGCGTTGGACGATTACCGCGGCGGGAAGGCCGCCGTCACACCACATGAGCAAGTCATGGAGCGACTGGCGGCAAAGCTGCGAAACGAGCGCTGAGCGATGCGGATCCGGTGGCTCGATCGGGCAGAAGATGACCTTGTCGCGATCGTTGATTATCTCATCGAGCGCGATCTCGCTGCCGCGTTGCGAATCTACGAGGCCATCAGGCAGCAAGTTGAACTACTGTCAACACAACCAGCAACCGGACGCGTTGGCAGAGTCAAGGATACTCGCGAACTTGTCATCGCCCGCACCCCGTACCTCGTCGCGTACACGGTCGATCGCCGGATCGACGCGATGATCATCCTGCGCGTGCTCCACAGCGCACGGCAATGGCCGAACGATCTCACAGAAGGCTGACCGGGAATGGTGAGTTGGTCGCCGGTTGAAACCGGCGCTAAGTACAAT
This sequence comes from Thermomicrobiales bacterium, assembly GCA_036563365.1. GTDB lineage: Bacteria > Chloroflexota > Chloroflexia > Thermomicrobiales > CADCWN01 > CADCWN01. The sequence goes on along the minus strand of DATCMP010000595.1, from coordinate 13,397 downwards.
CAGATGAGCTTCGCGGCTTTCGCCCCGATCACGGACGGGGTGGCCTGTGGCTGCCTGTTGTGGCGGGCGGAGAAGTCCTCGGCGGCGGCGAGGAGCGCCTGCCTCGTCGGGAAGCACGCGCAGTGGGTCACCGCGCGCCGGAAGTGCCGCCACAGCATCTCGATCGGGTTGAGCCAGGGGCTGTAGGTGGGCAGATAGCGCAGGACGAGGCGGCCGGCGGCGGCCCGCACCACAGCCTCCACCTCGTCATCCTCGTGCGCGTCGGCGTTGTCCCAGGCGACATAGATGGTGCCGGTGGGATGCTTCGTCACCAATGCTTCCAGCAGCGCGGCGATCGCTTTACGCCGCTTGCGGCGCGCGAAGCGCACCACCGTCTCGCCGGTGTGGTCGTTGACCGCCCCGATCCCGTAGCGCCGGTGCGGCTGGGCCGGGTCGCGATCATCACCTGCTGCCCCCGCGGACTCCACATCGCGCACAGCGTCAGGGGCCAGCGCAGGTTGAACTCGTCGGCGTAGTAGAAGGCGTCGCCGGGCGCGAGGTGGTCGCGGTCCCGCGCGATCGCCGTCTTTTTACGCGCCATTCGGGGTCGGGGCTGCTGACGGTGCGCTGCGGGCGGCTGAGGGCGATGCCGCCCGCCTTGCGCGCGACGCGCACCGTCCCGTCGGCCAGGCGGGGGCCGGTCGGCTCAGCCGGGTAGCCCGCGAGGCGTTGCCGCGTCCACAGCGAGGAGGGCCACCCCAGGCAGCGCGGCCGTTGCCGGACGACCGTGAGCAATCGCTCCCGGTCGTCGGCGGTGATCTGCGGCGGGCCGCCCGGCAGCGGGCGGCCCTTCAGCCCCCCCAGCCCCTCGGCCAGCCAGCGTTGCAGCCGCGCCCGCACGGCCTGATCGGGCTCGCGCACGATCCGCGCGATCGCGGGGGCGGTGAGCCGCCGCTCCCCCGCCAGCGGCACGATCCGCGCGCGGGTCCGCAGCCGCACCTCGCGCGTCGTCCGGTACAGCGTGTCCAAGGCTTCCGCCTCGGCGACGGCCAGCTCGGGGCTTTCCAGCGGCTTCCGTCTGGCGACCTCCTCCCGCCGCCAGCATACCCCATCCCCAAGGACCTCATTTGACTGTACTTAGGCCACTTTAGTGGACTTTGTGGCCCGCAGGCCACCTAGCGTCGGCTTGTCCCGAGCGTAGTCTCGGGGATCCATCCGGCGACCCACGTAGACGGCAAGTTGCCCACACTATTGACGAGCCAGCCGCAATCGGCCGCCCGCGATTACTACGCTGACGGCAATGGCATCGCCGCGAGGTCGTCGCGCAGTTTGAGCAGCGCCAGATCTTTGTTCTTGGCTTCGAGCATGATGTCGAACGGGATGTCGCGCACCGAGGCGAGGTAGGCGGCGAACTCGGCGGCGTCGATGTCGCCCGCGTGCTGGCCGATCGCGGGGGGCGCGGCGACCATGATCCGCTCGCCGGTCTTGCGGTTCTTACGGGCGACCTGGCGCTCGTCGCGGCGCTGCGAGCTGTAGTGGATCTTCGGCGTTTGGTCCGTCGGCCAGGTGGCGGCCACCAGGCGGGTCGCCTCATCGGCGGGGATATTGGCCGGATTGTTCACGTCGTGGTGGAGCCAATCCCAGCAGAGCGGGATACCGACGCGCCGGTGGATGGCGAGGATGTCGGTCAGGTCATAGTTAGTCTCGTCGTTCTCCAGGATCAGGCGGGCCTTGATCGTGTCCGGCAACGTCTCGTAGCGCTCGGCGAAGCGATCGCGCGAGGCCGCCTTGTCGCCGTAGACGCCGCCGACGTGGGTGATGACCTTGTTGTCGGCGGGCATCCCCAGTGCGTCGAGGAGCGCGACGTGGTAGTCGAAGTCGCGCAGCGACGCCGCGTAGACGGTGTCGTCGATGGCGTTGAGGAGGCTGTATTGGCCGGGGTGGGAACTCAGGCGCAGGCCGTAGCGGCGAGCCTTCGCGCCGAGTTCGGCCAATTCGTCGCGGCATTCCTCGATCTGGTGCCAGAACTGCGGCAACTCCGGGTGAGTGATGTAGGGCGCGACGCCGGAGGAGAGGCGGTACATCCGAATGTCGGCGTCGTTGAGATAATCGAAGATCGCGTGCAGATAGCCGATGCTGACGCGCAGATGCGGGTTGTTCTGCCAGCGCCGCGCGTCGTGCGCCTTCAGCCCCGCGCGCCCCAGGACCACGCAGGCGAAGCCGAGCCGCCGCCCCACGAGGAGTTCCGCCGCCGTCGCCCGCGTCGCTGTCGCCTGTGCCATCTCGCCATACCCTCTCGCGCAGATCGATCCGCCATGCCCTGGCTGGCGGTGGCTACGCAGGGAGCATGCCAGTGGGGTTGGTGAATGAAGAGTGACGAGTGACGAATGACGAAGGGGGGCCGCCGCTGCTGCCTCACCCTCCCCCAAAGAAGCAGGGTGAGGCAGCAGCCAGGAGCACCGCAACTTTTCTCCCTCTCTCACGACTCACGACTCACGACTCACGACTCACGGTATGGCCGCGTGATAACTTCCAGGCCATGCCCGGCGGGGTCGCGGAAGTAGACCCCGCGCCCGCCGTGGTTGGTGTTGATCTGGCCGGGCGTGGCCCAGCGCGGGTCACCCGCGTGGTCGAGGCCGCTGGCGACGATCCGGGCGTAGATCGCGTCGAAGGAGTCGTCATCGACGAGGAAGGCGTAGTGCTGCATCTGGATCTCGGCGACACCGGGCTCGGCGAACTGGACGAAGACGCCATCGGCGAGGGTCACGATCGCGAATGGTCCCCATTGCGTCGCCGCGGGGAGCCCGAAGAGATCCGTGAAGAATGACGCCGATTCCTCCTTGTTGCGGGCGGCGATGATCGTGTGGTTGAACGCGACGGGCATAGCCTACCTCTGGTCCGCTGTGGCGCCTCCATGTCCGACGTGATCAGCCACCGACACGCGACGCTTGGGGCGATCGTAGCGGCTTGACGGGTGGGTGGCAAGACATGGCGTATGGCTGGCGGCCGAATCGCCCAAAGGCACCCGGCCTTGAGGGCCTACGGGCCACGAAGCCCTGCTACCCGCGCAGGATAAACCCGCCTACGCGGGCCAGGATAGTTGCGAGACCGTGCCCGTGGGTAAAGTCATTGCGCCGATAACGGACCTAACCGCCGCAGAGCGGTCATGGTGCCGTTCATCGGTATTCGTGGCCGCAGCCCCCAGGCGCGGTCGTGGTCCCCTGCCAGGCCCGGGGATTCAACCGCCCGCCATCTGCTCTACCGCCCGGCGTAGCTGATCCGGTAGATGACGCCGAGGGCATCGTCGGTGACGTAGAGGCTGCCCGTCGGCCCGACGCTGACATCGACCGGGCGACCCCAGGAACTGCGGCTGTCGTCCGGCAGCCAGCCGGTCGCGAAATCTTCGGTCTGACCGGTCGGCTGGCCGTTCTGGAAACGGGCGCGCACGATCTTGTAGCCGGTCGGCGTGCTGCGGTTCCAGGAGCCGTGGAAGGCGACGAAGAGATCGCCGCTGTAGGCGGCAGGGAAGGTCTGCCCGGTGTTCTGACCGGGATAAAAGGCGAGGCCGAGCGGCGCGGAGTGGGCCTGCAACTCGAACGACGGCTTGGCGGTATTGTCGCAGGAGCCTTGCCGTCCGAACTGCGGGTCCGGGATCCGCCCGCTGTGGCAATAGGGCCAGCCGAAGTCAGCTCCGTCACGCACCAGATTGATCGTCTCGGGCGGGGTGTCGTCGCCGAGGCCGTCGCGACCGTTATTCGTCGCCCAGAGCGCGCCGGTGCCTGGCTGCCAGACGAAGCCGACCGCATTCCGCAGGCCACGGGCGTAGAGTCGCCCGCCACTGCCATCCGCGTTGTACTGGTAGATCGCGGCGCGGCGACCGTCCTGCTCGGTGCAGACGTTGCAACTCGACCCGACGGCGAGGTAGAGCCTGCCATCCGGGCCGTAGCCGATCGTGCGGGTGGCGTGGCCGCCGGTCGGCAGGCTCGGGATGACGACCTCGGGGTTCCCCTGCGCCGCCGCGCCGCCCTGCCAACGGTAGCGGACGACCTGATTCTCCGCGGCGACGTAGAGGTAGCCGTCGCGGAAGGCGAGGCCGTGCGGGTTCCGCAACCCCTGCGCGAAAGTGATCCGCTCATCGCTCGTGCCGTTGCCATCGCGGTCGGTCAGGATGGAGACGCGGCCATTCGTCGTCCCCTGCTCGCTGACGACGAGTGCCCCTTCCGGGCTCCAGATCATCAGCCGCGCCTGCCCCAGCCCCGCCGCGTAGACGCTGATCTGAAAACCCGCCGGGAGGGTGATCGTGCGCTCTTGCGTTGGCTCCGCCTGCCCTTGTTTCGTCGGCACGCGGATCGTCTGCTGCTGTGGTGGCCCGGCTGAGGCGGGCGCGGGCGTCCCGGCGGCGCTAGTGGCAACGCCGCGCGTTGCGGTGGCGGCTTGCGTCGCCCGCGGGGTGACGTTGCCGGGGGGGGCGACGGTGGCGATCCCGGTGCGCGTCGCTGTCGCGTTCGCGCCAAGTGGCGTCGCGGCGGTGGTCGGGTTTGGCACGGCGGTCTGGGCTGCGCCGCTGCTGGTTGTTCTCGGTGCCGTCGGCGCGGTCGTCGCCGGTGGGGAGCCGGTGCTACAGGCGGCCAGCAGGCTCGCCAGGGTCAGGCTCAGGAGCCACGCCCACTGCGCGCGGCGCTGGCGCCGTCGCGGGGTGGCCGCGATCTGCATGGTCATTCGTCCTCCATACTCTTCGGTGTCGGCTCGTCTCGCTGGTGCCTGAATCGTTGGAGGGAACTGTATCTGCTGTTGCCTGAACGACCGCCAACGGTGGATCGTTCTCCGCACAACGGTATCGGCCCCGGCATCGCATGATGTGCGCCGCCGGGGCCGATACTGTTTGCTACCGTACTGCATCACTGCATCACTGCATCACTGCATCGCGAAACGTATTATCGAGCTAGGTGTAAGTGAACTCTTCGGGAAGCCAGTAGGCGATGTTATCTCCCGGCACGGCGATAACGCCGATCTCGTGTCCTGCCATCAATTCCCACTGCTCATAGAGATCGTGATGCCCATTCAGCACGAGCACCCGACCGTCATCGAAGACGAGGAGGAGGTGCGGGGACGGTCGGCCCAAACGCACCTCTACTATGGCGGTATGCCGCAGCATGCACGCGGCGCGTACCAGATCTTCGATGGGTTGCTCGGCGACGCTCGCCACTCCCTCTTGCCAGTCGGTGGGGAGGGTCTCGTGTATTCGCCAACGCCGCGTCCCCACCAGAATGCTCGCGTCATCGCCATCCCAGTCTCTCTCTGCGGGTCGCGGTCCCTCGACATACAGGATCGGATGGCCGTAGAAGTGCGCTCGGCAGAAGCGCAGACCCACCAGAACGTATCGCAGGGCAGCCTCGGTCAGGGTGTGGTCCTCGTCTGTCATCGCCATGTGCATCTCCCGCAACGTGCAGTATGTCCACAAGGGTTGCGGTGGTGTTCCATATTTTCGACGCAGGGCGGCTACCCACTTATCGCTGTAGTACCTAGCGTGTCACCGGGATCGGCGTGCCGTCGGCGCTGCTGGCGCGGACGAGCATGTCGGGCCGTTCGGTGAAGCCCGGTTGCAGGGCGGTGCCGAGGCCGGGGCCTGCGGGGGCAGCGACATGTCCCTCGGTGATCGTCGGCAACTCGGTTAGCACATCCTCGTACCAGCCGTGGTAGAAGGCGCGCACCCCCTCCTGGATCATCGCATTCGGCGTCCCCAGGCAGAGGTGCGTCCCTACGGCGTAGGCGACCGGCCCGGTGCAATCGTGCGGGGCGATCGGGCGGTGGTAGGCGGCGGCGAGCGCGGCAACCTTGCGCGCCTCGGTGATCCCGCCGACCCAGACCGGGTCGAACATCACGATCCCCACCGCGTTCCGTTCCAGCAATTGCCGGAAGGCGAAGGTACTCGTCAGGGTCTCGGAGGCGGTGGTCGGGACGCGGGTGCTGCCAGCGAAGGCGGCCAGGGCGTCGGGGTTGTCCATGCAGATCGGGTCTTCGTACCAGAGCGGCTTGATCTCCTCCAGCGCCTCGGCGATCCGTATCGCGGAGGGCAGGTTCCAGAGGGAGTGCAGTTCGACCGCGATCTCCATCCGCATCCCGACCGCCTCGCGGATCTGCCGGAACGGGGCCAGCCCCTTCTCGATCTGCCAGGGGGTGATGTGCTGACCGTTCGACTCGGCGGCGAATTCGTCGAACGGCCAGATCTTCATCGCGGTGATCCCCATGTCCAGCAGTTCCTGGGCCAGTTCCCCCGCCCGCCCTTCGCGTTGCCACTTGACCAGGTCTTCGTACGGCCCCTCATGGTCGCCCATCCCCCAGCTATCGGCCCAGCGGCGACCGGGATTGCTCCGTTTGTGGATGTTGTAGCCGTACCCGGCGCAGGTGTTGTAAATCCGAATCTGGTCGCGCACCGGGCCGCCGAGGCAGCGGTAGATCGGTAAGCCGACGCTCTGGCCGAACAGGTCCCAGAGGGCGATGTCGAGCGCCGAGAGTCCGCGCCCCTCCGCGCCCATCGCCCGCTGCATCGTCCCCTGGCCGAGGGTGTGGTGGTGGCGCTCGACCTCGCGCGGGTCTTTGCCGAGCAGGTACGGCGCGGCGACCTGATGGATGTAGCCGGCGGTCGCGGCGGGGCCGAAGAACGTCTCCCCGAGGCCGATCAGCCCCTCGTCGGTGTGGACCTGGACCCAGAGCAGATTCGGATAGGTCGGGGTTTCGATCGTCTCGATGCGGGTGATTTTCACGCTGCCCCCTTCACATGATCTATGACGTCGACATGGAGCGCACGACCCCGGCGCGATGGCACTGCACGTCGTCTTCGCCGTGGTCGTCATCGCTCGCCGCCCCGCGCACGCCGCGCCAGCCTTATTGCTGTGGGGCACCTTGTACCGCGCCTGCCGTGGTCTGGCAAGGGTGGGGGAGGGTGACTTTGGCAGGCGGTTGCACTCGTAATGTGATGGCTTGGGCCTCGTGCGACACTCCGCCCCAGCATCACGGAAAAACCGCGCAACTACGCCGATAATTTGCTGGGCCATCATGTATACTACGCCTTTCCATTCGGCGGTGCGGCACGTTGGGGTCATGCGGAGGGTGAGCGGTGGTCGAAGGGGCGCGGGCGCGGCCGATGGCGGGCCGGGAGCAACCGACACGCGAGGAGGCGCTGCGCCAGCCCCGGCTCCACGTAGCGACCCATCCGCTGATCGCCGTGCAACTGACCCTGCTGCGGGCGACCGAGACGGCGGCACCACGCTTTCGCGAACTTCTGGGCGAGTTGACGACCCTCGTCGGCTACGAGGCGCTGGCCGATCTGGCGCTGGCGGAGCAGCCGATCGTGACGCCCCTGGAGCCGATGATCGGGGCGAAGCTGGCGCAGCCGCTGGCGATCGTGCCGATAATGCGCGCCGGGCTGGCGATGGTCGAGCCGCTCTTGCGGCTGTTGCCGGACGCGCGCGTCTGGCACCTGGGCCTCTACCGCGACGAGGAATCGTTGCGCCCGGTGCCGTATTACAACCGCGCGATGCGGAGCGGCCAGGCCGCGCACTGCATCGTCGTGGACCCGATGCTGGCGACCGGGGGCTCGGCGGTCAGCGCGGTGGAGCTGATCAAGGGGGTCGGCGCGGAGCGGATCACCTTCATCGGGATCGTCGCCGCGCCGTATGGCGTGGCGCAACTGGCCGCCGCCCACCCCGATGTGGAGATCTACGTCGCGGCGCTCGACCGCGAACTGAACGAGGCCGGCTATATCTGCCCCGGCCTCGGCGACGCGGGCGATCGGGTCTTCCATACGGGCGCATAGCGCCAGCGAGATGTGCGGCCAACCGGCGCGGCGATGGCCGTGGGTTGCATGACGATGGATGGTGACCGCTAGTCGGAGTGAGGGATGATCGCAGCAGCATCACTGAAGGGCCGCAGCTTTATCGCCGATGACGATTTCAGCACCGAGGAACTGCTCCGCGTCCTCGACCGGGCGGCGGTGTTGAAGGATCAGCGGCGGCAAGGGATTCTGCACGACGAGCTCCTGCGCGGCAAGACGGTGGCGCTGATCTTCGAGAAGGTCTCGCTCCGCACGCGCGTCTCGTTCGAGGCCGGGGTCGCGCAACTCGGTGGCCACGCCCTCTTCCTCTCGACGCGCGATCTGCAACTCGGGCGCGGCGAGACGATCGAGGACACGAGCCGGGTCCTGGCGCGCTACGTCGATGCGATCATGGCGCGGGTGATGCACCATGAGACGTTGCTCGGCCTGCAACTCGGCGGCTTGCCGACGATCAACGGCCTCTCGGATCTGCTGCACCCCTGCCAGGCACTCTGCGACATGCTGACGATCCGCGAGAAGCTGGGCGGCTGGCAGGGACGTACCCTGGCCTTCGTCGGCGGCGCGAACAATATGTGCCACTCGCTGATGCTGGCAGGGTCGCTGCTGGGGCTGAATGTGCGCGTCGTCTGCCCGCCGACGCGGATGCCGAACGCCGACATCCTGGCGCGGGCGCAGCGCCACGCCGCCGCCAGCGGCTGCACGGTCGAGGTGATCCACGACACCTACCTCGGCGTGCGCGGCGTGGACGTCGTCTACACCGATGTCTGGCGCAATATGGGCGACCCCGACACGATGCCGGTCGATGACCTGGAGCCGTATCGCGTCACCGATGGCCTGATGGATGCCACGCGGCCCGATGCGGTCTTCATGCACTGCCTGCCGGTGTTGCGCGGCCAGGAGGTCACCGCCGAGGTCGTCGATGGCCCGCAGTCGATCATCTTCGATCAGACGGAAAACCGCCTGCATGTGCAGAAGGCGCTGCTGGTCGAGCAACTGGTCGGCTGACCCTTAACTCCCTCGGTCGTCGGTATTTCGTATACCTTATGTAGCGCGCCACGGCGTGACGAGTCGCACTCGCGCGTCGTGTATTTCGTTGCATAATGGTCACTCCGATCTAATCAGCGTGGTACGACGGGCGCGCTGCCCTGGCGTGGCGGACGAGGAACGACGCGATGGTGCAGACGGAACGTTTCGGGCAACTCCTCAGACGCTACCGACTGGCGGTCGGCCTGACGCAAAAAGGCTTGGCCGCACGGGCGGTCGTGTCGTTGCGAACCGTCACGAACCTCGAAGGATCGCGGGTCACCCGCTCGCATGGGGCAACGCTCCAGTCCATCGCCGAGGCGCTAGAGTTGACCGCCGACGAATGGGCGCAACTCGAACAGCGCCTAGCGGGTGATGCCGTGGGTGTGCCGGATGCGCGGGCGACACGCGCCGTGCTGCCCAGCTATGACACCGCTTTCGTCGGTCGCGACGCCGAACTCGCCGCGCTCCGTGCGATCGGCACGCCCGAGGTGGATGTGGCCTTGCCCGTTGGCGTGCCGATCCTGCCGCACGGGCCGCGATTACTGACGCTGATCGGCGCGCCCGGCTACGGCAAAACGCGACTGGCGGTGGCCCTCGCGAACGACGTGGCGGGGGGCTACCGCGAGGGGGCGCGCTTCGTGGATCTCACCGGCCTGACCGACCCCGATGGGGTGACGCGGGCGGTGGCGCGGGCGATCGGCCTGGCGGCGTGGCCGGGTCCGGCACCGCTCGATCCGCTCCTCGCCGCGCTCCGCCAGCAGCAACGCTTGCTCGTCCTCGATGGGGCCGAACAGGCGCTCGATCTGTGCGCCGCCTTCGCGGATACCGTGCTGCGGCGCTGCCCGGGGGTGCAACTGGTGGTGACCAGCCGCGAACCGTTGCAGATCGAGGGGGAACGGGTCTGGCGGGTCGCGCCGCTGGCGCTGCCGGAGGCGACGGTCGTCGTCGGGGCGGGGGCCGCGCGGCGTGCCGCCCTCCCGGCGCTCCGCGCCAGCGCGGCGGTGCGCCTGTTCGCCGACCGCGCCGCGCGGGTCGCGCCGACCTTCACCGTCGGCCTCGCGAACGCCGGGCCGCTCGACGCGATCTGCCGCGCGCTCGGCGGCGTGCCGCTGGCGATCGAGCTGGCGGCAGCGCAGGTCACCGGCCTCGCGCTCCCCGAACTCGCCGCGCAACTCGCCGCCCTGCCACAGGAGCAGCCGTTGATGGGCGTGATCGCGTGGAGTTACCGGCGGCTCACGCCCGCCGACCGCGCCCTGTTGGGTGCCCTCGCCCCGTTCGTCGGCTGCTGGCCGGCTGAGGCGGCGACCGTCTGTGCGCGGCTTGCTCGCGGCGACGCGGCCTATGCGGGCCTGCGGCGATTGACCGAGGCCGGGCTGGTACGGGGCGAACGCCACGAAGGCGCGCTCGTTTACCGCTTGCCGCGCCCGGTGCGCGCCTATCTCCTGGCGCAACTCCGCGCGGCGGGCGACGAGACGGCGGCATACGCCCGCCACCGCGCCTGGTGCCTGGAACTGGTGCGGGGAGCCACCGGCGATGCGGCGCACGGCCCGGCGGACGAGCGGATCGCCGCCGCCGATGACAACCTCTGCCACGCCCTGATCTGGGCGCTCGTGCACGATTCCGAGGGTGGGCGGCGACTCGCCGCGGCGTTGCATGATTACCGGCTGGCGGCGCGGCCCGGCGCGACGGGTTGGGCACGCCTCTTGCCGTTGCTCGAACGGCCCCCGCTGCCGATCGCCCCCGGCGCACCGGACCCCTCATGTGCGCCCGCCTGAACGTCGCGCCTGCCCGTGCGTGAAGGGCGATCGCGGCTCACCACGCGGTATCGACCTCGATCGTCAGGTGTTGGAAGTCGGCGCGCGGGCGCGTCAGGAGCACCGTCCGCCGGGCCTCCGAGAGGCTACCCGCCCAGGCGGGGGGCGGTTGGCCCCCCTCCGCCGCGTGCCCCAGAACGATCCGCACCGGCACCGCCGCGGCACCGGCACTGTCGCGCAGGCGCAGCGTCAGGCGCAGCTCGTCGTCGCTGTCGCCCGCGGTCAGGGTGAGCAGCAGCGGGCCGAGGATATGCCGCTGGAGCGGCGGGCGGGCGTCGTTGGTCCCCTCGCGGATCCAGGCCCCGGCGCGGCCCTGGTCGGGTGGGGCGGGCAGGAAGGGCGGCGGCGTCTCCCCCAGGATGAACGCGCGCCCCGCCCCCGCGATCGTCGTCCCCGCCGTGCGCCATTGCCAGACCCGCGTGACCTGCGCCGTCGCCACCGCCGGTGCCGCCGAAGTGAGATCGGCGAAGAGTGCGCGCCAGCCGAAATCGCTCGGGGCGTTGTAGTGCTCCTCCCGGCCCCCCCGCGCCGCGGCGACGGCGGCGGCGAAATCGGCCTCGTCGGCGGGCGCGGTCGCCAGATAGGCGTAAAACCCACGCGTCATCTCGTCCTGCGCCGCCGTGCCGTTGACCAGCGCGCTCGCCATCTGCTCGAAGAGGGCGATAGCGGCGGCGCGGGGCAGGGGCGTCCAGTGGCGCAAACGCGCCTCCGCGATCGACCAGCGGCGCAGGCAGATCGGGCAGTCGCGGATCGTCGCCCACGGCGTGAGCCGACCGGTCCGACTTGCCGTCAGCAGGTGGTCGCAATAGTCGATGCCGAAGAGCGGCGCGTCATCCATCATTGTCAGCACCGTCCTTGAGGAAGTCAACCAGCTGGGGGCATTGTCGCCGCATCTGCCGCCGACCGGCCTTCGCCAGATCTTTCAGCCGTTGCACGAGTTGGGCCGCCGAGCGCGCCTCGGGCGCATCCGGCGGATCGGCGAGCGCGACGAGCGCCGGGATCCCCGCGACCTCGGCGATCGCTGGGAAACGGAGGCCATAAAAGTAATACAGGATCAGGATCGTCTGCTCGGCGCGCGTGAGGAGGTCGAGGCAGGCGGCGATCAGCGCGTGCAACTCGGCGGTCAGCGCGATCGTCGCGGGGCCGGGGCGACCGTCGCGCGGCTCGTCGCCCGCGGCCCCCGGCGTTTCCAGATCGTCGGTCAATGGGTTGAGGCGTGTCGGCCCGCGTCGCCCATAATCGGCCAGGACATTCCGGTATGTTGTCCAGCGCATCGCCGCCAGCGGCGCGAGGTCGAGGACGAGCGGTGCCGGGCCGGGGGCGATCGCGCAGGCGAAGCGCGGCCCGGCCGCCGTCTCGGCGACGTGCAGCCAGCCGCTCGCCGCGCAGCGGCGCGCGCGGCCCTCGGCGACAGCCGCCGGGCAGCCGAGGGCGACGGCCAGGGCGGCGACGGTCATCGGGCGTCCGTGGCGCTGCTGATGATCCCCGACGGCGCGGACGGTGGCGGTGTCATCGCGATAGCGCCGGGCCAACTTGAGGAACGTCTCCTGCGCGCAATCCTCGACCTGGTGGCGGTCGCGTTCCCGATAGAGACCCCGCCGGAAGAAACGCAGGGCCTCCTGCCAGTGGCGCGCGACGAAGTCGGCGAAGGCTCGTTCGGCGGGGTCTTCCGTTGCTGTTGCCGCGCTCATCCCATCCTCATGCGCGCTCGCCTCGCGCTCGCCGCTGGCACAACCGGGATACTTGCCGCCATCATCCCGCGCTCAGGGGGCATTGTAGGCGATGGGCGATCCCGCTCGCCGCGTTGCTGGTAGAATGGGGCACCCGTCGAAAGAAGGTCGGGCGCTGGTCCCGGTTGGGCGGTGAGCGGTGGTTGTTTAGGAAAGGGCGCATGGCGTGGAGGGGCTGACCTGTGTGATCGTTGGGGCGGGGCCGGGGATCGGCCTGTCGGTCGCCCGTCGTTTCGCGCGTGAGGGGTTCCAGATCGCGCTGGTGGCGCGACGCGCCGAGGCGCTGCACGGCTACGCCGAGGAACTGCGCGCGGAGGGGGACACGGCGCGGGCCTATCCTGCCGACCTCGCCGACCTGGCCGCGCTGCCGGGCCTCTTCGCGCGGATCGGCGCGGAACTCAGCCCGCCGGACGTGCTGGTCTATAACGCCAGCGCGGTCACGCACGGGTTGCCCTCGCACCTCACCCCGGAGCAGTTGCTCGGCGATCTGACCGTCAGCGTGGTCGGTGCGCTGGCCTGCGTGCGCGAGGTGCTGCCGGCGATGCGTGAGCGCGGCGAGGGGACGATCATGCTGACCGGCGGCGGCTTCGCGCTGAACACCTACGCGCCGATGGCCTCGCTCGGGATCGGCAAGGCGGCGCTGCGGAGTCTGGCGCTGAATCTGGGCGCGGAATTGGAGCCGCAGGGGATCCACGCGGCGACCGTGACGATCCTCGGCGAGGTGCGCGAAGGGTCGCTGTTCGACGCCGAGCGGATCGCGGAGGCGTATTGGCAGTTGCACGCGCAGCCGCGCGGCAGCTGGACGCGCGAACTGCTGTATAACGAGGCGTATGCGTCGCGGCTCTAGGGGGTAGCCCCTCCCCGCCGCCGCGGCGGCGGCCGCCGCCCAGAGATACGGTATTGGGTGTCAAGCGGCCGCCTGCGTGGCGGACTGGTCGGCGAGGGGGGCGTGGGGTTGTTGTTGTTGTTGTCGATGGTCCGGGGCGAACTGCTGCTGCTTGGTGGCGAGCGCCC
>DATCMP010000591.1:0-12163 GCA_036563365.1 Thermomicrobiales bacterium | reverse complement strand
CACCCTCCCCGCGTCGGGGAGGGTCGCCGCCGCAGCGGTGGGGAGAGGTCAAACCGATCACGCCTCCTTCACCGCACCGGCATCCGTCTCTCTCTGCCTTCTCTCCTCTCTCGCCCCTCGTTCTCTGTGCGCTCTGTGCTTCAACCTCGTTTCTTTGCTCCCTAACATTGCTCCCCTTCCCCCCCCGAGCTAATCCCTATGCGCGAGGCGTGATCGGCTTCGCGCAGGACAAGTTGCCCGCCGATCGCGGGTTGTTTACCCGCGCCATTTTCGGCGCATGGTACGATGGACGCGAGTATCATTCGGCTGGGGTTGATAGGAAGGCGGGGTGGGCGATGGATCTGGGGTTGCGTGACAAGATAGCACTGGTCACCGGGGCATCGAGCGGGATCGGCGCGGCGACCGCACGTATCCTGGCCGAGGAAGGGGCCGATGTCGTCGTCTGCTACGGGCGCGACGAGGCCGGGGCGATCGCGACCGCCGCGGGCGTGCGCGCCGCCGGACGCCGGGCGTGGACCTACGGCTTCGACATCGGCGATGCCGGGGCGGTTGCCGAGTCGATCGCGGCGATCGGGCGGGAGACCGGCGGGCTCGACGTGGTGATCCTCTGCTCGGGCCAGAATATCGTGACCCAACTGGCCGACCTCACCCCGGCCGAGTGGGACCAGATCGTCGCGGTCAACCTCAACGGGCCGTTCTACGTCCTCAACGCCGCGACGCCGCTCCTACGCGATGGCGGGGCCATCGTGACGGTCGCCAGCGTCGCCGCGCACACCGGTGCGCCGCACCACGCGCATTACGCCGCCGCGAAAGCCGGATTGGTGAATCTCACGAAGAGTGCGGCGCGGGCGCTCGGGCCGCGCGTGCGCGTGAATTGCGTCTCGCCGGGGGTGACGTTGACCCCGATGGGCCTGGACACCGCCGCGAACCTCGCGCCCGACTACGCGACCACGAAGCTGCTCACCGGTCGCTTCGCCGACCCGGACGAGATCGCCCGCGCGATCATCTTCCTGGCGAGCCCGACCGTCGGTTTCATCACCGGCGCGACGCTGGACGTGAATGGGGGGAGGGATTTGCGGTAGTGAACCAGTGGGCGAGTGGGCGAGTGGGCGAGTGGACAAGAAGGCGCACCAGTCTTACACGCGTTATCTTCTTTACTGGCCCACTGGCCCACTCGCCCACTCGCTAGCCCATATTCATCGAACGGGCGCGCAGGCCGCGATCGCTCTGCTCGACAACGACGCTGATCTCGTCGCCCTCACGGACGCCGGTGCCCGCGAAGAGGGTGCCGTGGACGTAGACATCGTCGCCGACGCTCTCGGCGCGGGCGAAGAGGAACCGCTCGGAGGGGTCGATCCGCATCACCGTCGCCGGGACGAAGCCGCTCGGCACGGGACCGGTGTAGGGTGTGCGCTCGCGGCGCGGCGCGGCCTGACGGCCACCACCGTAGCTGTCGCCACCGCCACCCCCGCTATCGCGACCGCTGGCATTGTCGTAGAGGCGCTGGCGTGAGGCGGGAATCTCTTCCACGTCCTGCACCACGCGCACATCGCCCGCCTCCGGGCCTTTCTGGCCCTGGCGCAACGTGAACTCCACCCCCTGGCCGTCGATCAGCCACGGCCGTCCATCGGCGATCGAATTGCGATGGACGAAAAGATCGCGGCCATCCTCGGTGGTGATGAAGCCATACGCCTTTTCCGGGTTGTACCACTTAACGGTCCCAGTATTCTGACCGCTGCTCATGACCTGAACCATGCCCTTTCCATGTCGTTGAACCACCGCGCACCGGTTTCACGACCCGAAAGGATTCAGGTCGCAACCCCGACACCTCATTGTAGCACATAAAACGCACATGTAAATACACGGTGCTGCACATATTCTCTTCGCGCGATAGTGCAACTGGCACCGCTCGACTTGTCAACCGCGCACAACGCGGTATAAAGAAGCCGGACAAACCATCGCGAGACTCGACTGGCTCGCTCTCCTACCGCGAATGGAGGCCACCGTGGATCTCACCTGCACATCCTTTTCCTTCCCGCTCCTCCCCTTCGAGCGCAGTTTGCAGCAGATCGCGCTCTTGGACATCGGCGCGGTCGATCTCGGCGCGCACCTCGAAGGGACGCACCTCAGCGTGGAGGCGATCGAGGCCGATCCGCGGGGGGAGGCGGACCGTGTCAAGCGCGCCGTTGACGCGGCGGCGCTCGCCATCGCCGATCTCTTCCCGACCTTCGGGCGCGGCTTCCGCGATCGGCCGGTCAACACGCCCGATCCGGCGGCTCGCGCCGCCAATCGTCGCCGCTTCGCCGCGCTGGTCGAATTCTGTCGTGCCACCGAGTGTCCCGGCATGACCCTCCTCCCCGGCGTCATCTGGGACGACCTCGGGCCGGACCGTTCCTTCGCGCTCGCGGCGGAAAGCCTGACGGAGTTCGTCGCGATCGGTCGCGAGGCGGGCCTGCGCGTGAGCATCGAGCCGCACCTGGAGTCGGTCGTCGAGGCTCCCCAGCGGGCGCTGGCGCTGGTCGAGGCGGTGCCGGGGCTGCAATTCACCCTCGATTACAGCCACTTCGTCGCGGCCGGGCTCCCCGCCGAGCAAGTCCACCCGCTGATCCCGCACGTCGGGCATTTCCACGCCCGCCAGGCCGCGCCCGGCCAGTTGCAGGCGGTGCGCGACGAAGGGACGATCGACTTCTCGGATATCGTCCGCCGCCTCGTCGCGTCCGGCTACGACGGCTACCTCAGCGTCGAATATACCTGGCAGGAATGGCGCGACTGCAACCGCCTCGATGTCGTCTCGGAGAGCGTGCTGCTGCGCGACGAGTTGCGCCGCTACCTGGCGTTTGCGTGAAGTCAGTAGCCAGTAGCCAGTAGGCAGTAGTCAGTTGCTCGTTACTAACGCTCTCTGCTTCTGCTCAACGAGTAACCGTCCCTAACGCCCCACTGACTACTGACTACTGGCTACTCGCTACTTGGAGGTAACCGATGCAACGGGTCTCATTCCTGATCAACCTCAAGCCGGGGGCCGATCCGGTCGAGTACAAGCGGCGGCACGACGAGATCTGGCCGGAGATGGTGGCGGCGCTGCGCGGCGCGGGGATCCACAACTACAGCATCTTCCGGCATGGCGAGACCTTGTTCGCCTACTTCGAGTGCGATGATTTCGCGCGGATGGCGCAGACGCTTGCCAGTGATCCGGTGAACGCCCGCTGGCAGGAATATATGCAGGATATGCTGACGATCGAGGGCGACCCCGAGACCGGTTTCGCCAAGACGCTGCCCGAGATGTTCCACATGGAGTGAGGGGGGACCGTGGCACACGTAAACGGTGGGGCGGCTGGCGGCTTCAGCCGCCAGCCACGCAACCCGACACCAGCCACGCACTCGCCGCAGCAACGAGCCGCCCCTCTCCCTTGAAGGGAGGGGCTGAGGGAAGGGTGATCCTGAGCGACCATAGCCATTTCCCTAAAGCAGAAGCAGACGAGGCGACGCTACGCGCCTGGTTGCGCGCGGAGGTGGATGCACCGTTTGCGGGCTGGGATTTCTCGCGGCTCGATGGTCGGTTGTCTGAAGAGGCGACGCCGTGGGATTACCGCGCGCTCGTCACGGCGGCGTTGCCGGGTTGCGCGGCGTTGCTCGACATGGGGACGGGTGGCGGCGAGTTCCTGGCGAGTCTCGCGCCGTTGCCGCCGCTGACCTGCGCGACCGAGGGTTTTGCGCCGAATCTGCCGGTCGCGCGGGCGCGGCTGAGGCCGCTGGGGATCGCGGTCAGCGCGGTCCCGCCGGAGGATGCCCCGCCGCTCCCCTTTGCCGATGGGCGCTTCGATCTGGTGCTGAGTCGGCACGAGTCGTATGACCCCGCCGAGGTGCTGCGCGTCCTGCGGCCGGGCGGGCGGTTCATCACCCAGCAGGTCGGCGGCGAGAACGACAGCACGCTCAATCGTTTGCTGGGGGCATCCCAGCCCGATAACGGCTACGCCTTCTGGACGCTGGATTATGCGCGGGAGCAGCTTGTGGCGGCGGGGTTCGCGATCCTGCACGCTGATGAGGCGCTCCCGACGAAGCGGTTTGCCAATATCGGGGCCGTCGTCTATTACCTCAAGGCGGTCCAGTGGCAGATCCCCGACTTCGACGTGGATCGCTATTTCCCGCGCTTACAGGAGGCGCATCGACAGTGCCAGGGCGAGGGCGGTATCAGCAGTCGCGCCCACTATTTTGTCCTGGTGGCCGAGAAGCCGTTGGGGTAGCGCTGTATGTTTCCCCTTGCCGCGCACTTGAACGGTGTGGCAGGGTGAGCGGGACAGGGAAAGGAGCGGAATGACCGCACGGATCGGGATCATCGGCACCGGCTGGTGGACGACCTACGCGCATCTGCCCTCGTTGGTCGCGTACCCGGACGCGGAGGTTGTCGCGCTCGCCGATCCGAGCGAGGCACGGCTGAACGGGGCCGCCGACGCCTTCGACATCGCCCGTCGCTACACCGATCACCGCGCAATGCTGGACGGCGAAAAGCTCGACGGCGTCATCGTCGCCACGCCGCACGCGACGCACTATGCCCTGGCGCGTGAGGTGCTAGGGCATGGCCTGGGGCTGCTCTTGGAAAAACCGATGGTCCTGCGAGCGGGCGAGGCGCGCGATCTCTGCGCGCTGGCGACCGAGAAACGCGCGCCGCTGGTCGTCGGGTATCCGTACCACTTCGTGCCGCAACACCGGCTCCTGCGGGAGCGGATCGCCGCGGGCGCGCTCGGGCGGTTGCAACTAGTCGATAACCTCTTCGCCTCGATGGTGCTGGAGTATTACCGCGCCAATCCGCTCGCCTACGCCAAGGTCTTCGACTGGGAGGTGACCGGACCGCTCGCCAACACCTATAGTGACCCGCACGTCGCGGGCGGTGGGCAGGGGCATTTGCAGGTGACGCATGCCGCCGCGCTCCTCCTCTGGCTGACTGGCTTGCAGGCGACCGAGGTGGCCGCGTTCATGGAGCGGTTCGACGTGCAGGTAGATCTCTGCGACGCGATCAGCGTCCGCTTCGAGGGTGGCACGGTTGGCACCCTCGCCAGCACCGGCGGGATCCCGGCCCACCAATCGGCGCATCAGCAGTTGGAGTACCGGATCTACGGCTCGGAGGGGTATGCCCTGCTCGACGCGATGGCCGGGACCTGCGCGATCCATCGCAATGACGGCACGGTCGAAACCCTCGACCCGACGCCGCCCGACGCGACCTACCCGCGCGAGGCAACCTCGCGGCACCTCGTCGATCTGCTCCTCGGGCGCGTCGAGAATCAGTCGGACGGCGTGATCGGCCTGCGGACGGTCGAATTGTTGGAGGCGGCCTACCGCTCGGCGGATGAGGGGCGGATCGTGCGGGTGAGCGAGTTGTGAGCCTGTCCCCGCAGGCGGGATAGGGTATTTGTGCGATCGTGCAGGAGGGGCTATGGTGATTCCGTCGACACCGGAAGGGACATTCGCCGGAACCGTGACCGTGATCACCGGCGGTGCGTCGGGGATCGGGCGGGCGACCGCCGAGGCGTTCGTCGCGGCGGGTGGGCGCGTGGTGCTGTTCGACCGCGACGGTGAGCAACTGACGCGCACCGTCGCCGCGCTCGGTGACGCCGCCGTGGGCGTGGCGGGCGATGTCTCGCTACCGGATGATCTGGCGGCGGCTGCGCTGGCAGCGACGGCCACAGGCGTGCCCGTGCGATCGCTGGTGAACTGCGCGGCCTCGTTCCTGGCGCGGGGCGAGCATGCCAGCGCCGCCGACTGGGATCTCAGCCTGGGGGTGAACGTCAAGGGGACCGCGCTGATGGCCTCGGCGATCGTGCCGCTCATGCGGGCGGCGGGTGGCGGGGCGATCGTCAATCTGGCGTCGATCTCGGGCTACATCGCCCAGCCGAACCGCTGGACCTACAATGCCACCAAAGGGGCGATTCTGGCGCTGACGCGCTGCCAGGCGCTCGACCTCGCCCCGGACGGGATTCGGGTCAACAGCATCTCCCCCGGCACGATCTGGACGCCGGAACTCGACCGGATGACCGGGGGCGACCGCGCCGGTCACGCACCGACGATGGGCGCGCAGCATATGCTCAACCGCGTCGGCGAACCGGAAGAGGTCGCTAGCGTCGCCGCTTTCCTCTGCGGGCCGGGGGCCGCGTTCATCACCGGCGCAGACATCCTGGTCGATGGCGGCTACATCCACATGGGCCACGATCGCCCGGAAGGGAAGATCGTTTATAGCGGGCAGGGGGAGGGGTGAGTCGTGAGTCGTGAGTCGTGAGTCGCGAGAGGCGTGGACCTCACCCTATCCGAGAAGAGCGGGAGGAGCACTACGAGATCGGAGGCTTCACCTTCCCTCTTTAGGGGAGGGTCGCCGCCGCAGCGGCGGGGAGGGGTCAAGAGCGTTGGCTCTCACCTCCAGCATTGGGGGCAGGGGGGCGAAAACCATAACGTAAGGAGGAACGGATGACTCGGGATTTGCGTATTCGGCGGCTGACGGTCCATGAGTATGGCCGGACGTCGCAGGATCTGGGCTACGACTACAACGGCTTCAACAATGTCTACGAGAAGGGGGCGCAGAGCAAGGGGACCGGCTACGCCTTCACGATCGAGACCGACGCCGGGATCACCGGGGAGTATGTCGGCGGCGTGAGCGTGTCCTACGCGCAGGTCGCGATGTGCGCCGAATATCTGCTCGGCAAGAACGCGTTGCAACGCGAACTGATCTGGAACGACCTCAAGCGCGCCCTCCGCAAGCATGATCGCTTCGGGATGGCCCCGATCGACGTGGCCCTCTGGGACATCGCGGGCAAGGCATACGATGCACCGATCTCCGAACTCCTGGGCGGCTACCGGACCAGCCTGCCCGCCTACGCCTCGACCTTCCACGGCGACGAGAATGGCGGGCTCGACAGCCCGGAAGCGTTCGCGGAATTCGCGGTGGAGTGCAAGGAGATCGGCTACCCGGCTTTCAAGATCCACGGCTGGGGGAACGGCTCGATCGCGCGCGAGGTCGCGACGGTGTTGAAGACGCGCGAGGCGGTCGGGCCGGAGATGGACCTGATGATCGACCCCGCCTGCGAGTACAACACCTTCGGCGACGCGCTGAAGGTCGGTCGCGCCTGCGACGAGGCCAAATTCTTCTGGTACGAGGATCCCTACAAAGATGGCGGCACCTCGGCCTTCGCGCATCGCAAGTTGCGCCAGATGATCAGCACGCCGATCCTGCTCGGCGAGCATGTGCGCGGCTTCGAGCTGCACGTCGATCAGATCATCGCCGAGGGGACCGATTACGTCCGCGCCGATGTCGATTACGACGGCGGGATCACCGGCGTGATGAAGCTGGCGCACGCCGCCGAGGGGTTCGGGCTCGACTGCGAAATCCACGCGCCCGGCCCCGCCCCGCGCCACTGCATGGCCGCGATCCGCAACACCAACTACTACGAACTCGGCCTGGTCCACCCGAAGCTGGCGCGCGGCAAGGGGCAACGCGGCATCTACTTGGATGACTACTCCGATGGCCTGGACTCGGTCGATGCGCGCGGCCATGTCCCCGTCCCCACCGGCCCCGGCCTCGGCGTGACGATCGATTGGGACTGGGTGCGGAAGAACGAGATCGGCAAGGTGGTGTACGAGTAGCCAGTAGCCAGTAGCCAGTGGGGAGACCTAACGACTACTTATTTGTCGAATCCTACAACGTTACCAACGAGGAACTGGCTACTGGCTACTGACTACTGACTACCCTCCGCGACTGAAAGGAGCTTCACCATGACCATCACACCGGAGCAGGTTCACGGGACACCGCGCTGGCGGACGCCGGGGCCGCAGCCGAACGGGTTGCAGGCGACGCCCGAGGGGCTGTGGGTGATCGACCAGGAGGACTTGAACGTCTATCTGCTCGACTGGCAGACCGGCAGCGCGACCAAACATTTCCCGACCGCGACCTACCATTCCAGCGGGATTACCTGGGACGGGGAGAACATCTGGGTCGCCTCGACCTTCACGCCGATCGAGATTTTCCAGTATTCCACCGATGGCACAGAACTGAAGCGGCTGCCGACCCCCGGCGCGAGCGAGAAAAGCGGCGCGCACGGGTTGGAGTGGATCGACGGCAAGCTTTGGGTGACGGTGCCGCCGTCGGCCACGACGTACCAGCTCGACCCATCCGATGGCACGGTCCTGCGCCAGTTCCCCGCGCCGGGCAAGCGCCCGCACGGCCTCGCCTGGGACGGCGAAACGCTGTGGGTCGCCGAGACGACCGATCGGACGATCACCGGTTACGACCTCGAAGGGAATGTGAAGCGGCTCCTGGCGCTGGACGAAGGCCCGGTCGAGGCTCCCGCGCCGCACGGTTTGACGTATTATCAGGGGGAACTCTGGTACTGCGACGCCGAGACCCGCTTCGTCGCCACGATCACGCTGTAACCGTTTCCCTCGACCCCTGGCTTGCGCTGTGGGAGACAGGGTTTACCCGTGAGTGTGGCAGGCGGTGGCGGCGCCTCACGCATAAGCCTTGTCCCCCACACCCTTCGACCCGCACCGCCCCCCTTCGCTCTGCCGGGACGCAGGGCCAGGGGCCGAGGGAGGTTGCGCCGATGACCGCCGAAGGTGAACGCCTGCGCGCCGATTACGCCGCCTGGACCCGCTGGGGGCCGTACCTCAGCGAGCGCGCCTGGGGGACGGTGCGCGAAGATTACAGCGCCGACGGAGATGCCTGGGGCTACCTGCCGCACGATCACGCCCGCTCGCGCGCCTACCGCTGGAACGAAGACGGGCTGGCGGGTATCTCCGACGATAAGGGGCGCGTCTGCTTCGCGCTGGCGCTGTGGAATGGGCAGGATCCGATCCTCAAGGAGCGCCTGTTCGGGCTGTCGGGCCCGGAAGGGAACCACGGCGAGGATGTCAAGGAGTATTATGCCTACCTGGACTCCGCGCCGACCCACTCCGCGATGGAGATGCTGTATCGCTATCCCCACGCCGCGTACCCGTACGCGCGCCTGATCGCGGAGGCGCGACGGCGCGGCAAGGATGACGGCGAGTTCGAGCTGATCGACACCGGGATCTTTGCCGAGCACCGCTTCTGCGATATTTTCGTCGCCTATGCCAAAGCCACGCCCGACGACATCCTGATCCGTATCCGGGCGATCAATCGCGGCCCGGAGCCCGCAGAACTCTGCCTCCTGCCGACCCTCTGGTACCGCAATACGTGGTCGTGGCAGCCGGGGCGGTCGCGCGGCGCATTGGCCGCGACGGGCGTGCGCGGCGCGGACGGCGCGACGATCCCCGCGATCGTCGGCGTCCACCCGATCCTCGACGCGCAGATCTTGCTCTGCGAGGGGGCCGACGCACTCCTCTTTACCGAGAACGACACGAACCTGCAACGGCTCTATGGGGCCGAGAACCTATCACCGTTCGTCAAAGACGCCTTCCACCGGTATGTTGTCGAGGGTGACGAGGCGGCGATCAATCCGGCACAGCGCGGCACGAAGGCGGCGGCGCTCTACCGTCGCCGGATCGCGCCCGGCGAGACGCTGACCCTGCGCCTGCGCCTCATCGTCTCACCCGGCCGGACGACGATCGGGGATCATCCGGTGGGCGCGTCCGACACACCCGACGCGGCGCTGCTGTCGGGTGATTGGCCGACGATCGCCGCGCGGCTCGGCGGTGCGTTAACGCCCGCCCCGCCCGCCGAGCCCTTCGCCGACTTCGACGCAACCTTCACGGCGCGCCAGCGCGAGGCGGACGAGTTTTATACGGCGCTGCTGCCGAACGTCGCGGGTGCCGACTCGTGCCTGATCTACCGCCAGGCGCTCGCCGGGATGCTCTGGTCGAAGCAGTTTTATCACTACGTCGTCGCCCGTTGGCTCGATGGCGACCCGAGCCAGCCGCCGCCACCGCCCGCGCGGCGTTACGGGCGCAACCACCAGTGGCGGCAGCTCTACAACGAGCGGGTGATGTCGATGCCCGACGCCTGGGAGTATCCGTGGTTTGCCGCCTGGGATCTCGCGTTCCACTGCATCCCGCTGGCGATCGTCGATCCGGCGTTCGCCAAGGGGCAACTCGATCTGCTGCTGCGCGAATGGTATCAGCACCCCAACGGGCAGGTGCCGGCCTACGAATGGGCGTTCGATGACGTCAATCCGCCGGTGCTGGCCTGGGCTGCCTGGCGGGTCTACCAGATCGAGCGGGCGCACGGTGGCAACACCGATCGCGCCTTTTTGGAGCGGGTCTTCCACAAGCTGCTGCTCAACTTCACCTGGTGGGTCAACCGCAAGGACGCCGAGGGAAACAACGTTTTCCAGGGCGGTTTCCTGGGGCTGGACAATATCGGCGTCTTCGACCGCAGCAAACCGCTGCCGACCGGCGGCTATCTGGAGCAGAGCGACGGCACGAGCTGGATGGCGATGTTCTCCCTTAATATGTTGACGATCGCGCTCGAACTGGCCCGCGAGAATCCGGTCTACCAGGCGATCGCCACCAAATTCTTCGAGCATTTCCTGGCGATCGCCGCCGCGATGGCCGCGATGGGCGACCAGACCGGCGCGGACGGGATCGCCCTCTGGGATGACGAGGATGAGTTCTTCTACGACATCCTCCGCACGCCGGATGGGCGGGCGATCCCGCTCCGCATCCACTCGTTCGTCGGCCTGATCCCCCTCTTCGCGGTCGAGACGATTGAGCCGGAGGTCCTCGCCGCGCTACCCGAGTTCCGCCACGCGCTGGAATGGTATCTGGCTAATCGCCCCGAGCTCGCCCGCCTCGTCTCGCGCTGGAACGAGCCCGGCCTGGGTGCGCGACGCCTGCTGGCGATCTGTCGCGGCCACCGGCTGAAACGACTGCTGCGGCGTGTCCTCGACCCCGCTGAATTCCTCAGCCCCTACGGCGTCCGCGCGCTCAGTCGCTACCACGCGGCGCACCCGTACACCCTCAACTACGGCGGAGAGGAGCATGTGGTCAGCTACGAACCGGCCGAGTCGCGCAGCGGGATGTTCGGCGGCAACTCGAACTGGCGCGGGCCGATCTGGTTCCCGGTCAACTATCTGTTGATCGAGTCGTTGCAACGCTTCCACCATTATTTCGGCGATGAGTTCGTGGTGGAATGCCCCACCGGTTCCGGCACCTACCTGACATTGGATGGCGTGGCGAACGAGTTGTCGCGACGGCTGATCGGCCTCTTCACGCTCGACGAGCGGGGTCGGCGCGCGGTCTTCGGCGCGGACGAGCGGTTCCAGGGCGACCCGCTCTGGCGCGATTACCCGCCATTCTCCGAGTACTTCCACGGTGACACTGGCATGGGCCTCGGTGCGAGCCACCAGACCGGCTGGACCGGCCTCGTCGCCAAGCTGATCCAGCAGCAATATCATCACCAGTACGGCGGACACGATGTGGTGCAGGGTGGGCATGGGGCGGGGGACGAGTAACCGCAGAGGCGCAGAGATGTAGAGCAGGGTGGGCTTAACCACAGAGTGCACAGAGCGCACAGGGACGAGGGATAGGAGGGGATTCGTATTGCATTGGTTCGCTCACGCCGTTATGGTTGTGGTGAAGATGTGGCGATATTTGTTCGGAGGTGGGCGATGGCGGCGGAACCGAGGACATTGCTCTCACATGAGGACTACTTCGCCTTAGAGCGGGAGCATGGGCAAAAGTATGAGTTTATTGCGGGTCGCGTTTTCGCGATGGTCGGCGGCTCGTTTGCACATGGGCAGATTGCTATTAACACCAGTACAACGTTGGACAATCAACTGGCGGCAAAGCCGTGTATTGTCCAGGGCAGCGACTTCCGCATCGCCATACCTCGACTTGATATGTACACCTATCCCAATGTGTTCGTGGTGTGCGGCGAACCGCAGTTTGAGCGCAGCAATGGTGGGCTGATAAACCCGATAGTGTCGATCGAAGTCTTGTCGCCTTCGACTGCCGACTATGATCAAGGGCAGAAGTTTCTCCGCTATCAGCAAATCGCCAGTCTGCGCGAGTATGTGCTGATCGCGCAAGATAAGCCATTTATTCAAAGCTTCTCGCGTGATGAGCGAGGATTATGGGTGTGGTCTGCGGCTGATGGATTGGAGGCTTCACTTGCTTTGCCCTCGATCGGTTGTGTCCTGGAATTGGCGAGTGTCTACAAGAAGGTCTCTTTTCGTAAGGTAAGTGAGTAAAGAGAGAAGCAATGGCA
>DATCMP010000589.1:0-9453 GCA_036563365.1 Thermomicrobiales bacterium | reverse complement strand
GCTGCTGGTCGAGGCGCGTCCTTAACCAGGCGTTCTGGCGGCTCAGTTCGAGGCGTCGGACGGTGCGGTCGAGCGTCGCGCTGAATTCGGTGCGATCGAATGGCTTGCGTAGGTAGTCGTCGGCCCCGTGCCGCAGCGCCTCGATCGCCACCGCTTCGGATCCGAAGGCGGTCATCATGATGACCGCCAGATCCAGCCCGCGCGCCCGTAGGTCGGCCAATACCTCCAGGCCACCGATGCCGGGCATCGAGATGTCGAGGAAGAGGAGATCGGGCGGGTCGGCGGCGATGGCGGCTAACGCTTCTTCGCCGTTCGTGGCCGACTCGACCGTGAACCCGCGCGTGGTGAGGCGCACCCGCACCAGCCGGTTGATGTCGGGATCGTCATCGACCACCAGGATGCGCCGTACCTGCGCCGCGTTCGTGGGCAACAGATCTGGTGACCCGGTCGCCGATTGGGCTGTCGATACGGTGGCGAATGTGGATCCGCCGATCATCGCTGCTCTCCTTGCCCATCGTTGCCGGGGGGGGCCTCCAGGGCAAGGGCACCGGTTAGCATCTGTGGGGATTCAACTTTGTCGCGCAGTGTCGCACCGAGCGCTTCCAGCGCGGCATGGTCGATGGCGTGCTCGCCGCCGAGTCCGGTGAGCAC
The DNA here is from genome assembly GCA_036563365.1 of Thermomicrobiales bacterium. GTDB lineage: Bacteria > Chloroflexota > Chloroflexia > Thermomicrobiales > CADCWN01 > CADCWN01. The sequence continues at coordinate 8,802 of DATCMP010000589.1, read as the reverse complement.
AGTGACGGCGATCTCCTGGGTGGCGGCCTCGGCACGCAGACCTTGCAGGAGTTGTAGCGCGCCGCCAGGCAACGCATCATCGAGGATAACGAGGTCCGGTTGTTCCCGGCGCGTGGCCGTAAGCGTTCCTGCGGCATCGCTCGTTTCGGTTACCGTGTAGCCGCCCCACCGCAGCCCACCCGCGAGTATCGTGCGGCGCTCGGTATCGCCATCGGCCACGAGGATGTGGTGCGATTGCGGTTCGTTGCGTGCTAGGATCGCGCGCACGCTCGCGAGCAGCGCTTGCTCATCGACCGGCTTGGGCAGGATCGCGTCTGCGCCGAGGCGGCGTTGTCGCTCGCTGTCGTCGTGGATCGAGATCACTACGATCGGTATCGCCCCCGTTGTGTCGTTGCCCTTCAGGCGGTGGAGGAGGGTCTTGCCGCCCGCATCGAGCAAACTATCATCGACGGTGATCAGGTCGGGGTGCGCCTGCCCCGCCAGGTGCAGGGCGGTTGGCGTATCGTTGGCCGTGACGACCCGGTAGCCCGCGCGTTCCAGGTAGCGCCCGAGCAGCGCGGCGATGTCGTGTTCCGCTTCCGCGACGAGAATCGTGCCGCCGCGATAGGTCGGCGTGGCGGCGACGCGCGGGCGCGAGGCTTCCTGAGCGAGCGGCAGGGTGAAACTGAACGTCGATCCCTTTCCTGGCACGCTCGATAGGGTCATCTCGCCGCCGTGCATCTCGACCAACGAACGGGTGATCGGGAGCCCTAAACCGGTGCCGCCGCTTTCCTGCGTCAGGCGGTTGCGCGCGCGGAAAAACTTCGTGAAGACCTGGCTCTGCTCATCGGGCGAGAGGCCGATACCGCTGTCGCGGATGGCGACTCGCACCGTCCGCCCCTGGCGGGTTGCCTCGATCGCGAGCGTTCCGCCTCGCGGGGTGTATTTATACGCATTGGAGAGCAGATTGCTGAGGATTTGCTGCACCCGATCGGTATCGCCGGAGACCGCTGGCAAGTCCGGTGGCAGATCGAGGGTCAGCGTCAGCGCCTTCGCCTCGATTTGTGAGCGCAGCGAACCGGCGACCCCGCGGATGAGGCGCGCGAGGTCGAGCGACCGACGGCTTAGGCTGGCGCGCCCCGACTCGATCCGCGAGATGTCGAGGATATCGTTGATGAGCAAGACCAGTCGATCGGCATTGCTGCTGACGATCTCCAGGAATTCGCGCTGTTCGTCGCCGACCGCCCCCGCCTCGCCATCAAGCAGGAGATCGACAAACCCTTTGATCGAGGTGAGTGGCGTGCGTAGCTCGTGCGAGACGAGGGAGATGAAGTCGGATTTCAGCCGGTCGGCCTCGCGTTCGCGCGTGACATCGCGGAAGACGTAGAGCCGCCCGAGGAAGCCGCCCCCTTCGCTCTGGACCGGGGTGGTGAAGAGCGAGAGTTCGCGCTGCTCGGGCCAGCGTTGCGTGACGATCGTCGTGAATTGACGCACCGTATCGCTCGCCGTGCCCCCGATCAGGGCGTGGAACGCGATCGGGTCGGCGAAGACACGCTCGACCAGCGGCGCGAATTCCTCGAAACGCCTGCCGATAACCTCGCCCGGCGGGATGTCGAAGAGATCGGTGAAGCGCCTGTTGACGGTCAGGAAACGCCTATCGGGCGCGATCAGGATCATCCCTTCGCCCGCAGCGTCGATGACGGCGCGCGTCTCGCTCCGCGCCCGCTCGGCCAGGCGGTACTGCGCCTCAAGCTGCACGAGGGTCCGACGCTGCGTTTCCTCGGCTGCTTTGCGCGCCGTGATGTCCACGAACGACGTGACGACCGCGTGTGGTCGCGTCTCGCCGGGGTTAAAGAGCGGCTGCGCGGTGACCACCAGCCAGACGAGCGTATCATCGGCGCGGCGTATTCCCATGACGGTATCGATTTGGGGCTTGCCGGTGCTTAGGGCGACCATCGCCGGGTGTTCCTCGCCAGCGAGCGGTGTGCCATCCTCGCGGATCGCTTGCCACCGCGGATCGAGCGAACTCCGCCCGTACAACTGATCGGCGGTCATGCCGAGTACCGCTTCGGCGCGCGGATTCGCGGCGACGATTCGACCACCGGTCGCTTGGAGGACGACCCCTTCGTGCAAGGCATCGAGTACCGCGCGGTTCCGCGCCTCGCTCGCGCGCAACGCTTCCTCGACGATCCGGCGCTCGCTGACATCCCGCACGCTGGCGATGAACGCTTCGCCGCGTTCTGTCGCAAGCGTAGTGACGGTTAATTCGGCTGGGAAGGTGGAGGCATCGCTCCGTAAGCATGTGCGTTCGCGCCGAAACCCGCTATTCCGCTGTATGCCATCGCGCCGGTCGTTCGGCATGGCCGACGAGGGGCGTGTCAGGCCGATGACCAGTTCGCCGGGGTACGCCGGGGCGATCAAGGTCCAGATCGATCGTCCCGGTGATGCAGACGAGCCTGGGCCGAACATCCGCTCCGCGCCGGTGTTGAGCGATCTGATCGTGCCATCCGCGTCGAAAACGATGATCCCGTCGCCAACATTGTCCATGATGGCGCGGACGCGCTGTTCACTCGCTCGCTGCTCGGCGAGCGCCCGATTGAGCGAGTCGTTTTGCAACTCGCCCTCGGCCCAGGCGGCCAGGTCCGCGAGCAGTTCGTACTCGCTCGTCGAGAATTCGCGCGGCACCATGTCGATTAAGCAGAGGGTGCCGTAGGCATAGCCATCGCGGCTATGCAGCGTATGGCCGGCATAGAAGCGCGCGTGCGGCCGCCCGGTTACGACCGGGTTACCGGCGAAACGCGGATCCTTGGTCAGATCGGGGACGACCAGCACGCCGCTTTGCTCGATCGTGTAGGTGCAGAACGACGTGTCGCGCGGTACCTCGCCGACGGCCAACCCCTGGTATGACTTACACCAGAGGCGCTCGGCATCGATCAGGTTGATCAGCGCGATCGGCACCCGGAATGTGCGTTGCGCGACGCGCGTGATCCGATCGAACCGCTCTTCCGCTGGTGTGTCGAGGAGGGTGAGCGCGTGGAGGGCCGCGAGCCGACCGGTTTCGCTCTTCCGCTGGTCGTTGTTCTCCATGAAGTCCATGTTGAGGCTACCCGGCCGGACGGGACACGATCGACGCCCGTATAGATATTTAAGGGTAGGAACGTCACCGGATGGCGTCAATCGTACTTTGGTCCTATAGCCGGGACAGCAGATTTGTGCTTGCACGGCATCTCGCGTCAGCCCTGCACGACATACAACCGAGTGGTCGCGCAGGGCCGGTCGGCCCGCCACGTAATGCAGGGGCCGTGTGCGGCGCGCAGCAAGCGCGTATTGGCGCGAGGCTTTATTCGTTTCGGGAGGCGGAATTACTGGGGTATTTCGCTGTGTCGATTGGCGGCGAGTGCCACGCGCGGATCGTTGAGGATGACCGCGTCGATGCCCCGTTGCCGGTAGTCGAGCAGCGCGGGTACGGTCGTCTCGCCGACGTCGCCCGCCGCCGGGCTGCCGCACATGACCCAGATTGGCCTAGCCAGGTGCAAGGCCCGTGCGAGCGCCTCGTCGCTCACCCATGACGACCAGAGGCGCACGATCTCCGCCCCCGCCTCGATCAGCGCCCAGACCTCGGCGAGCGTGCGCCCGAAGGCGAGCGTAGCGATCTCCGGGGCCGCCGCCTTAATCGCGCCCAAGGCGGCGACGGAGCGCACGCCGATGATGACCTCGCGCTCGGCACCCATCGCGCGCAGGAGCGGGAGTAGTGTCGCCGCCTCATCCGGGGAGATCTTCATATCGCACAAGATCTTGGCGCGGCCGACGACGAGACGCAGCAGTTCTTCGGGCGTCGCGAAGCCTTGGGGGATGCCCTCCTCGTTGTAGCCGATCGAGCGTTGCCGCAACTCTGCCAGGGTACATTCGTCGACCCGCGTGGGCTGGCCGGTCAGGCGCGTCAGTCGCTCATCATGGCATAGCCACGAGTTCGCCATCGCGGGTGGCTCGGAGGTCGGTTTCAACGACCTCAACGCCGAGTTCGAGCGCGGCCTTGAAGGCCGCCAGCGTATTCTCCGGGGCCAGCGCCGAGGCACCGCGATGCGCGACGATCGTGAGCGTTGGCGAGGTCATCGATCCTCCGGGCGACAGTTCTCGATCGTAATCGTCAGCCCATCGTGGGCGACGAGATAGCCGTGTTTCGCTGCGTGTGCTACCAGTTCGTCATGGACCGGGTTGCCGTGGTGGGCGATGTGGGTGGCATAGACGCGCGCGTCGTCGGCCAGCAGTCCGACCTCGCGTAGCCGGGCGGTCATGCCAAGGAATTGCTCACCGTTCAGGTGCTGGGGTGGCGGCGGGCCGTAACCGAAGGTATGGTCCATGATCACGACATCGAACCGTCCACCCCAGGCTTGTAGCGATGCCCAAGTTCTTTCCGGTAGCGGGCAGGTATCGGTCGCGTAGAAGAGACTGCGGCTGTCGCGCTCGATGATGTAGAGCAGCGGGGTGAGTGTTGGGTCGTGCGCCGCCAGGACCGCATCGACACGATAGGGTCCGACGGTGAACGTCTGGAACGGCTCGATACTATGGATAGCGAGGTTGAGCCGCGCACACGCCTCGCCCAGCCCGAGGGTAGCGACATGATCGATCGCGCCGATGGCGCGATCGAGTGTGCCTTGCGTGGCATAAAAATGGAGTAGCGGCGCATCAAGGACGCCACAGTAGGGGCTGCGCGCCAGGAGGAGCGCGGGGTGAAGATGGTCGTCGTGTTCGTGCGTCTGTAGACAATAGCGGATCCCGGTGAGCGCGATGCCGTGCATCTGCGCCGCCGCTAACACATCCGGGCCGAGATCGATCAGGAGTTCGCCGTCGATCAGCAGCGAGCTACGCTTACGAAGGTTCGGGCCGCCTAATTCCTGCGCCCGACGGCAATTGTCGCAGCCGCAAAAGGGATTTGGATACCCTTCCGATGCCGCCGTACCGAGGAATTGTGCGCGCATACCACCTCGCGATGACGGTATTTCTTGGGTCCACAACCCTCCGCCAGCGATGATGGGCGGCCTGTGCAAGCCTTGCGGCGGTGACGGCCCTCGCCATATCGTGGCGCTCTCCGCTATGGACTATACAAGCCAAAGATTAAATCCGAACCAACGTTGCGTAAAGGAGACGTTAACATTCGCCGGTAGAAGCGTCGGTCTCGTTGTGCGTGAGCGCGCGATTATGGGGTTTCTCAAGAGGCGACAAGGACTCACGCTCCTGTTAGGCTGCACATGGTCGGGGCGAGACCCGGATACATGTAGATTGAGGGGGAGATGATGGCGAGGTTTACCGATCAGGTCGCGATCGTAACCGGTGGGGCGCAGGGGATCGGTGGGGCGACCGCGCGGCGCCTCGCGTCGGAGGGCGCTCGCGTCCTGATCGCCGATGTGGATGGCGCGGCGGCGGAGCAGAACGTCGCCCGGATCCGTGCTGCGGGCGGCACTGCCGAGGCGTTGACCGCCGATGTCGCGCAGCCGGAGCAGATGCGTGGGGCGATCGACGCGGCGGTCGCCCATTGGGGGAAGCTCAATATTCTGGTGAGCAACGCCTATGGCGGTGGGCCTGGGGTAGAAGGCACCGCGGTCGAGGTTGCCGAAGAGGCGTGGGATCGCGGGATGGCGTTGCTGGTGAAAGCGCTTTTCGTGGGGGCGAAGTACGCCGTGCCGCAGATGCAGGCGGCGGGTGGCGGTGCGATCGTGAATATCGCCTCGGTCCACGGCCTGCTGGCGGTGCGACGGCGGGTCGTCTACGACACCGGCAAGGCGGCGGTGATCGGCCTGACACGGCAGTTGGCGGTCGATTTCGGGCTGCTCGGCATCCGCGTCAATGCGATCTGTCCCGGTCTGATCATCACCGAGCGTTCGCAGGAGCGGTTCGAGGCTGACCCCGAGCGGGCTGCCTTCTTCGCCGATCAATACCCGGTACGGCGCGTAGGTCGCCCCGACGACATCGCCGGGGCCGTCGCGTTCCTCTGCTCGGAGGATGCCTCATTCATCACCGGACAATCGCTGACCGTCGATGGCGGGATGACGACGCAGTTACAAGAAGATTTCGGCGTCCGACAGGGCCAATTCGCGCAGAGTCATCCCGAACTGGAGGTTGGATTTTAGCGATTGTACTCTTTGGGCGGTTGGGCAACTTTTCAGGACGGCCCTTTCCCCGTCGCTCCCCGCGCGCACGGCGTTGACAATGTTGCGCGAGCCGTTAGCATGGTTCTATAGCCTGAGCATCCCCCTCGATAATCAATATCGGCATCGGCAACATTGGTGACCCTACGCGTGAGGAGTGCAGTATGGCCGGGGTGATCGTGATCGGTGGCGGCGTGGTTGGTCAATCGGCCGCCTACCAGCTGGCGCGCGACGGCGTCGCGGTGACCTTGATCGACCGGGCCGATGCCGGACAGGCGACCGCCGCGGGGGCCGGGATCATCTCGCCCGGCACCGGTGCGCTCGGCGCTGGCCCGCTGTTGCCGTTGGCTTCGGCGGCGGTCGCGTTCTACCCCGAACTCCTCGCGCACCTCACCGAGGATGGTGAGACCGACACCGGCTTCGCGATCTGCGGCGGCCTGTTTGTGGCGACGAACGAAGACGAGGCCGCGCAACTCCCCGGCCGCTTCCGAGCGATCGAGGAGCGCCGTGCTGCCGGGCTACGCAACATCGGCGAGATTGCCATGCTCGATGGTCGCGAGGCGCGACGACTCTTCCCGCCGCTCGCCGCAATCCCCAGCGCGATCCACCTCAGCGAGGTCGGACGGGTGAATGGGCGGTTGCTGCGGGATGCCCTGCGCCGGGCCGCGGTGCGTCGCGGCGCGACGTTGATCGAGGGGAGTGCGGAGATCATCCACAGCGGCGGGCGGGCGACCGGCGTGCGCGTCGCCGAGCGCGAGATCGCCGCCGATGGCGTGATCGTCGCGGGCGGTGCCTGGACGAATCTGCTCGGCGAGGCGCTTGGGGTGACGCTGCCGATCTATCCGCAGCGCGGGCAGATCATGCACCTCGATCTGCCGGGGGTGGTGACGACGAAGTGGCCGGTTATCCTGGGCTTCCACTCGCACTACATCCTCGCCTTCCCGGAGTCGCGCGTGGTCGCCGGGGCGACCCGCGAACACGACTCCGGCTACGATCCGCGAATGACAGCGGGCGGTGTCCACGAAGCGCTCGGTGAGGCGCTGCGCGTGGCCCCCGGTCTCGCTGGCGCAACGCTCCACGAAGTGCGGATCGGCTTGCGCCCGGCGAGTCCCGATGGCCTGCCGGTCCTCGGTGCCGTGCCCGGATTGGACAACGTTTACGTTGCTACCGGCCACGGCGCGTCCGGCCTGCAACTTGGCCCACAATCCGGCGCGATGGTCGCCGGGCTGGCGCAGCGACAGGCGGCGCCGATCGATCTCGCACCATTCGCGGCAACGCGATTTGCCGGATAACATGGTTTGTGGGGAAGTAAGAAGGTAGGGATTGTCGAGTTGTTGGCGGCGCGTGGGCCGGAACCCACACGCCGCCAACCCTCTACTTGTCTTCCTTCGCGGCGGCCTCCATCAGCGCCTGGAGGCGACCGACCATCGCGGCGGGGTTGGGATGGAGCCCTTCGAGCAGGAGGGCATTGTCGTAGAGTTGCTCGATCAGCAGCCCGACGAGCGCGCCATCCGCGTCGGCGGCGGTGCGACGGGCGAGATCGACGACCAACTGGTGGCCGCGATTCAGTTCCAGCGTCTTGGCCGGCACCGTGTAGTCGCGCCCGAGCATCCGCTGGATTCGCGCCATCTCGCGGCCCGGCCCGGCGTCGGCGGAGACGAGTCGCGCGGGGCTCGCTTGCAGCACGGTCGAGCCGCGCACGCCGCTGATCCGGTCGCCGAGGATCGCCTCGACGCGCGCGGTCAGCGCCGCGAACGCCTCATCGTCCACGCGCGACGCCGCACCGGTGTCGTCACCGGGCAGGGTCAGGTCGGGGTCGTCGAGATTCTTGAGCGGCTTGCCCTCGTATTCGCTCAACCCTTCGAGCATCACGCTATCGAAGACGTCGGTCAGCAGGAGCGCTTCGAGGTCGCGCGCCGCCAACGCCTCCAGATGCGGGCTCTGCCGCGCGCTCTCCAGATCGCCCGCCAGGACGTAGTAGATCGCCTCCTGCCCCTCGGCCATCCGCCCGGCGTAATCGGCCAGGCTGATCAGCGTCTCGCCCTCTGCCTTGGTGCTGTAGAAGCGGAGCAGCGGCACCAGATCGCCGCGCACCGTCGGGTCGACGGCGATCCCCTCTTTAAGGAACGGCCCGAACTCGCGCCAGAAGATCGCGTATTTGTCGGCGTTATCCTTCGCCAACTCGCCGAGCGCCTTGGTGAGCCGCCCGGTGAGGGTGCGCCGGATCCGCTGGTGGACCTGCGTCCCCTGCACCGTCTCGCGCGCGACGTTCAGCGGCAGATCCTCGCTATCGACCACCCCCTCGATGAAGCGGAAATGAGGCGGCAGCAGATCTTTGGTCTCTTCCTGGATCAGCACCTTGCGTGAGTAGAGCTTGATCTTCCCCTCGATTCGCCGTTCCAGCAGGCCGCGCTCGCGGGTGGCCGGGACGTAGAGGACGGCGTGGAGATCGATCGGCACATCGGTGGAAACGTGCATGTGCAACAGCGGCTCGTTGTGGTCGAAGGTCAGGTTCTCGTAGAAGCTGTTGTACTGCTCATCCGTGACTTGATGCGGTTGCTGACGCCAGAGCGCCGTCTGCTGGTTCGCCTGCTCGCCATCGACGTAGACTGGGAAGGCGACGAAGTCGGAGTGCCGCTTGATGATCTGCTTGATCCGCCAGGGAGTGGCGAACTCG
>DATCMP010000587.1:0-3259 GCA_036563365.1 Thermomicrobiales bacterium | reverse complement strand
TGCTGCTCGTGCCCGCCGACATCGCCCGGATCATTTACTTCGTCCTCAATGTGGTCGTCTTCTTCTTCCTACGCCGCGAGATCGATCAGGATACCGATGCCTACGCCTACGCCGGGAACGAGGTCCATCCGGCTAATCCGTTCCTGGCCGTCGCGATCGGGCTCGGTATCCTGATCCTGATCATCTTCCTCTTCGGCGTCACGTCGATCCTGCTGGTTTCGCTCGGGCTGGTGAAGCTGTAGGGAGGCGCGGGATGGATGTGGGCGCGATCCTCGCCGCGCCCGAGTTGGCCCGCGTCGCGGACGACCTCGCGGCGCTCGTGCGCCCGTCAATCCGCCTGACCGCCACCGCAGCTGACGAGGGTGCGCTGGTGCCGCACGCCAGTAAATTTGGCGGGCAACCCGCGTTGCCTGAGGGGGTCGCTTGGCCGACCGCGCGATTGCGCGTGCCGCCGCCGAGCGCGGCGTTCCGCGCGGCGTACCCGGATCTGCCGCTCCTCTCGCCCCCGGGGATAATCGCCCTGCCATTCATCGCGCAACTCTGGCTGAACGACGTCGCCCCGTACGATGCGGAAGGGTTGCTGCCGCCGACCGGGCTGCTGTCGTTCTTCTACAACCCCGTGGCGTTCTACTCCGACTCCGGGGACGCCTCGATCGTCCACGGTCGGTTGACCGGGCAAGCGTACGGCGTCTACGACTACGATAGCCCGGCGAACTGGCGCGTCCTCTATCACGATCTCGCACCGGCGCGGTTCGCGCTCGCCACGCCGCCGCCCGAGCTGCCATTGCCCACCCGGTATCCCGCCCAGACGCTCGCGTTCGCGGCGGAGCCGACCCTGCCCCAGGTCGAAACCTGTTTCATCGGCGAGCATGGTAGCGCGGCGGGCGTGGTGGCCCTGACCCCCGACGAGTGGGACGCCTATGCCGAGTTGCGCCACGAGGCGCGGGCGAACGACACGATCCATCAGTTGCTCGGCCACCCCGATGGCCCGCAGCCGTTCACCCTGGAGCGCGGCTATTGCGCTGTCCGCGCCGCCTTTTTTCCCGAATTGCCGCCGCGCGATACCCAAACGCCCGCCGCACAGGAGGTGGAGTTGGTCGCGAATCGGCTGCTGTTGCAGGTCGATGTGCTGCCATCCGGGGCGCGGTTCGGGCGCGAGGGCCGGCTTTTCTTCGGCATCCGCGGGGCCGATCTGGCGCGGCGCGCGTTCGACAAGGTCTGGGTCGCGGCCCCTTGAGGGGCGCGGAAGGTCTGGGTCGCGGCCCCTTGAGCAACACGCGGACGTAGGCTATCCTGCTAGGTCCGAAGGCTGAGCCCGGTAGCCATTTGTCTCGAAACTTCCGGTACCGATACCCGATTGTCTCACACGCCCCGCGCCACTATGCTGGACTGTACCGCCAGGGCCACCCGTTGGCCGGGCGATCGCGTTATCGGCGGCGGAAAGGATGGCGATCTTGGGACGGCTGCTCGCAGCCTTGGGGTATCTGGGGCTCACGGGGGCGCTGGTGCCGCTGGCGCAACCGGATAACCCTTTCGTGGTGCGCCATGCGCGGCGCGGGGTGCTGGTCCACCTCCTGCGCGTGGTGATGATCGCGCCGGTGCTGGCGGTCGTCCTCACCGATCCGATCAACGGGCGCTCGTCCGAGACGCTGCTCCTCTTCGCCCGCGATCTGAGCCTGCTGGTCCTGATCGGCTCGCCCAGCCCCGATGTGTTGGTGGGGACGAGCGGCCTCTGGATCCTCTGCGCGCTGATCTTCACCTGGGGGCTGCAATTTTTGGGGATGATCCTGGCCTGCTCCGGCCTGACCGCCGACCTCGGGGCTTTCCTGCACGCCGACTGGCCGAATTATGGCGGCGAGGATCGGCGCGCGCTGAGCGGTCGTCGCCGCGAGGATCGGAGCGTTGCCAAGGTCCACGACCACGAGCGCGAGTACAAAGAGGCCGTCGTGAAGCTGCGCGATGACCGGCTGGCCCGCGTGCGCGCCGCCGACTCGGTCGCCGCCTCGGAGCGGCAGCGGGGGCGCTCGTTGGCGGAGTTGCAAGACGAGTTCGATAAGGCCAACGCCCGCCGCTCGCACCTCAACAAGCTGCTCGAACTCGGCGAGGTCAGCGAGCGCCGCTGGGCCGAATCGACCAAACAACTCGATGCCCGTCTCCGCGAACTGGCGACCGAGATCGCCATCCACGGCGCGCGACGACTCGCCGTGGCCGAGCCCGATGGCCGCTCCTGGCGCGATCTGCCGACCGATGTCTACGCGCAGGTGCCGCTCCAGACGCTCGCCATCTCGGCGCGCAGCGGGATCCCCCTCTTCACCTACGGGAACTTCCACCTCGATGAGGCATTGGTGACCGGGATCCTATCGGCGTTCAACAGCCTCTCGGAAGAGGTGTTCGGGGCGCAGGTCCACAAGACGCAACTGGCGGAGGGGCAGGTGCTCTACTTCGTCCACGCGCGGCAAACGGTCACGATGGCCGTCTTCGACGAGGACCCCTCGCCCGCGCAACTCCGCACCCTGCGCGACCTCGTGGACGAATTCGAGCGTACCAACGCCCAGGAACTGACCCGCAACTCCCCAGACCCCGCCCGGATGACCGAGATCGACATCCCGTTCAGCTTCGTGACGCGGGCGGCGGGGTGAGCGTGGAGGCGCGCTCGTATCACCGCGCCACGTTCCTCGCCATCGGTATCTTTGTCGGCGTCTGGCTACTGCTGATCGGCTTGCCGATTGCCTCTATGCTAAAGCCGCGAAATCGAACCACTACCTCCGGTGGGACGGATCATATGCCACATAACACGCTGGCCGGGCTCCGAGCTTTGCCGGAGAATCAATTGCTCTACCCGGGAGCCGTCGTCCTGCAGCGGTATGGCAACGATCCTTACCGCAATCACGGTCTCCAGTTGGATACCTGGGGCGATGGTGATAATGCGCGTTCGGGTACGTACCTGGGGGTGAATGCCACGCAGCAGCAAGTGTTAGCTTTCTATGACGCGCGGTTGCGCTCATCAGGCTGGGCGCCTGCTCCTTCTCTCGGGGGACCCTCAACTGAAATTGCGGTAGCGAATTGGCAGCGTGATGATCTCGCGCTGCGGGTGAGTGTTCTCTACAACGATCAACCGGATGCTCGCTTGCCAACGGGGGCGTTGAACTACAGCACACTCTACACGCTGGAGTTCTCCTACTCCGGTCAGCCAGCACCGAGTCGCGTGCCGTAAAGAAATTCGGTAAGCCTGTTAGGACGCGGCACACTCGTGAAGCCC
>DATCMP010000582.1:0-7390 GCA_036563365.1 Thermomicrobiales bacterium | reverse complement strand
CGCACGACCCGACGCTGCAACAGCGAGTCAGCCTCTTCAAGGCGCTGACGCAGCATCTCTCCGCGATCATCTACGTCCCGCTCGGCGAAAAGCTGCGACTGGGGCTGCCCGAACTCGATGAGGTATTGCGTGGCCTTGACCTCCTGCCCCCCGCCGAGTCGCTGCACTTCCGCGATGAACTCGATCGCCTGCTGACCCTCCGCGAGGCCGCAGCGGGCGGCGATCGGTTCCTCGCCGCCGTCTGGACTTTGGTGCGGGCGCAGCTGGCGATGGCGGGCGGTCAGGACGAAGCCGCGCTCCTCTGGCTCCTCAACATCGCCGCGCGCCAGCCAGCGATCACCGAAGGCTATCTCGGCGAACTGCTGCGCCGCGCACGACGGCAAATCCTCACGGTAATCGGCGAACCAGATCCGGACGACCCGGCGACGCCGATCGACCCGGTCCGACCGCGCGAACTCTTCAACGCCCTCACCGCGCGTCTTAGCGCCGACCTCGGTCGCGATGTGACACAAGGGATGCAGTTTTTCGCGGTCACCGAGTACGTCGCGGCCGATCTCGCCGACGACCAACCGGGGGGCGAACCTACGCCACCACGCAAGGGCAACAAGGCAAAGTCACAATAAGCCGCCCGATGCTTTAGATAGCGTGACACGGCACCGCCGTGGGGCCGCACCCCTCCGCGAGTTGTGGCGGGGAAAGTCGTGAACATCCCGCGAGTGCCCGCAATCTCCACCATATCTTCACCCCACTTCCACCGCACGCGCGTCGCCGCACCGTATCCTGAGCCCACGGCGAAGGAAGGCGTGATCCGTCAGGGTGCGGGCGACAACTGCATAGCGCGGCGGCGATGACACGCGGATCGTATCTGGGCACCTGATCCGCGCCAAGCCAGTGGTGCAACCGGCCGGCGAGTCGTCTGGCCGGTTCACGATGCGTGCGATGGTGGCAGCAGGAGGGATGTTGCGATGTCAGGTAAATATCAACGCTGGAATCGGATCTCCCCGCCACAACACTACCATCCAAAGGCGGGGGGCTACTGGGAACAGGTGGCGGTGATCCGCGCCAACAAAACACGACCGATCGCGCGCTGGCGGATGGCCGTCGCAGCGATCGTGGAACCGCTCACGGCGGTGATCATTCTCCTCCTCCTCTGGGGGATGATCGGTAGGGTATCGCTGGCGTTGCACATCGCGGTCGGCCTCGCGCTGGCGATCGTTCTGCTGGTCATCGCGACCTTGCTCGGCAGCGCCTGCTCGACCAGGATGGGCCGTTGGCAGCGTGGCGACGGTCGATAACGCGCCGCTACCACGCGAGGGGAGACGCGATTCAGGCACCTGTCATTTGAATATCCGGGCATTGCCGCCTGGCTGTAACCGTCGGTCAGCAACAGTCGTCTGCTACAATGACCGATCAGGCGGGTCGGCCCGCCCGATGAACGAAGGATAGGAAAGAGCGGTATCATGCGCGTGTTAGTGACCGGTGGGGCTGGTTTTATCGGCTCGCACCTCGTCGATGCCCTCATCGCCGCGGGCCATGAGACGACCACGATCGATAATCTCGCGACCGGGGTGCGCGAAAACCTCAACCCCCAGGCGCGGTTCTATGAGGCTGATATCCGCGACGCTGCCGCCGTGGCGGATATTTTTGCGCGCGAGCGACCGGAAGTCCTCATCCATGAAGCGGCCCAACTCGACGTGCGCCGCTCGGTCGCCGACCCCGCCTACGATGCCGATGTGAATATCCTCGGTACGCTGCGACTCCTCCAGGCCGGCGTGGAGAATGGGCTGCAAAAAGCGATCTTTGCTTCCAGCGGCGGCGCGATCTACGGCGACACCGAGATCATGCCGACACCAGAGACGCACCCAACCGCGCCGATCTCGCCCTACGGCGTCTCGAAGTTGAGCATCGAACACTATCTGCATTACTTCCATACCATCCATGGGTTGCAATACGTCGCCCTGCGCTACTCCAATGTTTACGGACCACGCCAGAATCCACACGGCGAGGCGGGGGTGATCTCGATCTTCGCGGAGCGCCTGCTGCGTGGCGAACCGGCGACGATCTACGGCGACGGCGAGAACACCCGTGATTATGTCTACGTCGGCGATGTGGTTGCCGCTAATCTCGCCGCGCTCGCGAGTGAGCGGGTCGGCGCGTATAACGTCGGCACCGGCACCGAGATCACGGTGAACGAGGTCTTCCGGCGGATCAATACGCTGACCGAGGCCAACGCAGAGGAGCGGCACGGCGAGGCGAAAGCCGGTGAGCAACGGCGGAGTTGCCTCAGCTGGGAACTGGCACAGCGCGAACTCGGTTGGCAGCCGCAGATCGGTTTCGAGGAGGGGCTGGCCCGCACGGTCGAGTTCTTCATCGAGAAGACGCGCGCAGCGACCACGACAGCGCAGGATTAATCGGGCGAGATGACACACGCACAGATCAATGGAGCGCGCACGGCAACAACCGTGCGCGCTCCGCGCTTGCCGTCAACGGCAGGACCGTGGTTGAACACCATCTCGCCGCCCACCTGGCTCGGACGGGTGACGCTGGTCGATTTCTGGACCTATTCGTGTATCAACTGCCTGCGTACCCTCCCCGCCCTGCGGGCATGGCACGCGGCGTATGCCGTCTCCGGCCTGACAATCCTCGGCGTCCACACGCCCGAGTTCCCCTTTGAGCACGAACCGGAGAATGTGGCGCGAGCATTGCGCGAACTGGCGATCGACTATCCGGTCGTGCTGGACAACGAGCGGGCGATCTGGGGCGCCTTCGCTAATCGCGCCTGGCCGCACCGCTACCTGATCGACAGCACCGGGCGGATCGTTCACGACCACGCGGGGGAGGGCGGCGAAGCGGCGACGGAGCGTGCCATCCGGGCGGCGCTCGAAGCCCTGCCGGAGCATAGCCCACTCCCAAAACCACTATTCCTTGGCACCCCCCAGAGTGATACAGATGCCGATAGCTTCGCGGACGACGCGCCTGGTACGGTCTGTATTCCCGGTTCACCCGAGCTCTTCGCGGGCTACTACCGCGGCGTCTCCGGTAACGCCGGTGGCTTTCGCGAGGATGAGGTGGCGGAGTACGCGGACACCGGTGACTACCGCGAGGGATTCATCCACCTGCACGGCCGTTGGCGTGTCGATGCCGATGCCGCTCATTTCGTCGGGCCGGGGTCGGGGGCGCTTCGCCTCGCTTTCCGCGGCACCGCCCCGAATGTCGTGCTCGCCACGGATGGCCCCGCGTCGATACCGGTCGCGGTCACGGTGAGCGCGTTGGATGGGGCCGGTCACGCGACCGGCGAGCCAGTCGAGCGTACAGAGGCCATCGTCGATGCGCCACGCCTCTATCGGCTCCCGGTATTAGCAGGAGCCGGGACGCTGAGCGGGGCGGGGTTGCGGCTCCTCACGCTCACCCCCGCAATACCCGGCCTCGCCGTTTACTCGTTCACCTTCAGCGACTGCACCTGATCACATCGTCGCCGTGAGGGCGACTGCGCCGCCACACCATCGGCAGAGCATGGTCAGCGGGTCCGTCCCTGTGCTATCGTAGTCGCCACAGCAAACGTCCCACTCATGCGTGAATCATCAAGCGGAATAGCCTCCGGGTCATGCCCCGGTACGCCCCTGAGCGGTGCCCTCGCACCGCCGATGCCTGCGGAGTCACACGGATGGATCGCGGTTTCTCCCCCTTGAAGGCGATGCTCGGCCTCCTGGCGATCGGTGTGGTCGGCGTCCTCGGCTTTCTGATCCTGCAAGGGGTCAAGCCGACGATCAAGAACGCGCAGCCGCTCAATGGCAGCAAGGCTCCGAAAGGGCCGGTGACGGTGAGCGCCGAGATCCGCGGCGAGGCCAACTTGCAAGATGTGCGGATGCGGATCGATAGCAAAAGTGTCGAACCGATCATCAAGGCCAATAGCGAACGCTTCTGGGAAGTGAGCTATCAGGCACCACTGCCGAAGGGGCAGCACGACATCGAGATCGTCGCGGTCGATGTGCGTGGGCGTGAACAGCCGTATCGCTGGCGTTTCACCGCGACCGGGCCATCCGATCCCCCCAAATTCGCCAACCCGCTGCCGCGCAACGGCTCGCGCCTGCCGGCAGGCGACGTGATGGTGTCGCTGGCGTCATTCAGCGAGATGGCCTCGCTCACCTCGTTCACCCTGAAGCTGAACGACGTCAAGCTGAACGCACCGGAGATCAAATCGGGGATCAACGAGCGCACAACGAGCAAGACACGCCGGGCGCTCGAACCGGGGCAGTATCGTGTCGATGCCGAGGCGAGCGACAGCGAAGGTGAGCGCACGACCCTGCAATGGACCTTCTTCGTCGTCGGCGCGGGCCAGGGCGACACCGATAGCCTCTTCTTCAAAGAAACCGAGCAGTATGTCTTCGCACCATTCGCCGCGTACTGGTCCAAGAATGGCGGCCTCCCGATCTTCGGCCTGCCGATCACCCCGGACTTCGAGAAAGATGGTCGCACGGTCCAGTGGTTCGAGCGGGCGCGCTTCGAGCGGAACCCGCAACTCCCCCCCGATCAGCAGACCCAACTCGGCCTGCTCGGCAACGAACTCCGCAAGGCCGATCCCCCGCTGGCCGCGGCACCGGGCGGCGACCGACTTTTCTTCGCGCAGACCGGTCACAGCCTCGGTGGATCGTTCCGTACCTATTGGCAGGCGCACGGGGGCTTGGCGGTCTTCGGGTTGCCGCTGACCGAGGAGATCACCGAGAACGGCCGCACGGTCCAGTGGTTCGAGCGGGCGCGCTTCGAGTTCAATCCGCAGGGCACGGGCACGGTCGAGGATGTGCAACTCGGACAGATCGGGCGCACGCGCTGGGAACAGACCAATCGGTAATCAGTGTCGTGTCGCCCCTCTAGCACCGCACATTCCGGCACAATCACCACCGCGTATAGGACGAAACTGTTAACTTTCCGCGAAAAGCCGACGCGGACAGCAATTCGGCCAACGCACCGTGGTATCCTAACTCGACAATGAATGGACTATCGTGGGGTGGTACGAACGCGCTTCGCCGCCCCACTATTAGGAGGGAAAGACCGGTGAGGAAACAGGCGATCGTCGTGTTGCTGGCGTTAGGGCTACTGCTCACCGCGTGTAGTACCTCCTCGCCGACCGCGACGACTGAGGTGGTCGCGACGACCGCCGCGGTGACCACCGCATCGACCGCGCCGTCGGCAAGCGTCGCCCCGGCCAGTAGCGCCCCGGCCAGTAGCGCCCTGGCCTCGGCCACGCGCAGTGGCGCAGCGCCGGTGCCGACGGTCGCGGCGACCGCGACGGTCAATGTTCGCGCCACCGCCAGCGCCCCGAGCACACGCACGGCCTCCCCCGCCGCGGCCGGGACGCCATTGCCGGTGCTGGGCGCGGGCCAGCCGTACAACGATCCGCAGGGCCGTTTCTCGTTCAGCATCCCGAACAACTGGACTCAGGTCCAGGCCGCGGGCGCTGAGATCGCGTTCCAGTCACCCGCCCCCGTCGGCACGATCCCCGCCACGATCAATATCGTCCTGGAGAGATTGCCCTCCGCGACCGTGACCCTCGATGAATACGATCAGGCGGGTGAGGCGAACCTGAAGCAACAGTTCCCCGACTACAAGTCGGTCAGCCTCACGAAGGTGACGATCGACGGGAAGCCGGCCTACAAGCGTGTCTATACCGCGACGATCGCCGGGCGCGTCCTGCAATTGCAACAGGTCTATCTGATCGAGCGTGATGTCGCCTACGTCATCTCCTGCGGCGCGCCGCAAGAGAGCTTCGCCAGCAATGCGACGATCTTCGACCAGATCTCGGGGACCTTCAAGATCGGCCAGTAGAAGTACGAAGTACGAACTTAGAAGTACGAAGGGGCGTGTACTGACTGCTAAGTGTTCGTGGTGATCGTCGCAAGTGTACGTAGGTCGAAGTAGTGGTACGATGCGTCCTTCATCCTTGCACTCCGTACTTCCAACTTCGTACGTCGTACTTTTCACCAGGGGGATCCGATGGCAGAACAACAACCCGTCGAACTGGTTCAGGGTTACGCGAAGATCGATGAATCGCCGTCGTTCGAGCCGCAGTGGTATAAACTGGACGAGATCGCGCCGGTGGCCCTCCGCCCGGGGGTAAGCGCACGGTTCATGACCGGCGGGCGGATGATGTTCTCATTCGTCCACCTCGAGCCCGGCGGGAGGGTGGAGCTGCACCAGCACCCTCACGAGCAGTGCGGCTACATGATCGAAGGGATGATGCACCTGACGATCGGCGACGAGACGCGCGAACTACGCCCCGGCGATTGCTACACGATCCCCGGCGGTGTGCCGCACGGGGCGACCGGTGGCCCCGAAGGCGGGCTGGCACTCGATGTCTTCGCACCGGTGCGCGAGGATTACGTCGAACTAGCGAAGCAGGCGGCGGCGGGGCAGTAAGCGCAACCGATCGACCACCAATGGGAGGCGGCGCGGGGGATGATTGATTTCGCCCACGCCCGCCTCCGATGTTATCAACGGCGACTACCCAAACGCCAGCGCCACAACGCCGAGGACCATCGCGCCGCCGGCGATGAGGCGACGACGCGCGTGGCCCTCGGCGAGCAACCGCGCGCCGAAGATCACGCCGAGCAGAATGCCGATTTCCCGCGCGGGGGCGACGTAGCTCACCGGCGTGATGGTCAGCGCCGTCAGCACCAGGATATAGGAGAGCGGGCTGAGGAACGCGACAACCAGCGCCTCGCGACGGTAGTCGCGCCAGACGACGCGGATACGCGCGTGATGGCGCATGCTATACGGCAGGAGCAGGATCAAGCGCCCGAGCCCGAGCGACCAATTCAAGAGGAGCGGCGGGATACCCAGACCGCTGACGGCGCGCTTATCCCACAGAGTGTAACTGGCGATGATCGCACCGGTCAGCAGCGCAAAAACCACCGCACGCCGCGCTGCCGATCCCGCGATCTTGCCGCCCCCGCCCGACAAGACGAAGGTGCCGATCCCGATCAGCAGCGCGCCACAAAGAGCGAGCGGCCCTGGGCGTTCGCCGAAGATGATGATCGCGGCGATGGTCGAGAGCATCGGGCCGGTGCCGCGCGCCAGCGGGTAGACGAGGGAGAGGTCGCCGACCCGGTAGCCTTGCTGGAGCATCAAGAAGTAGGCCAGGTGGAGGATCGCGCTGCCGACGATGAAGAAGAGGGCGAGCCCGGTCAACGGCGATTGCCAGCGGAGGAATGAGACGAGCGCCAGAGGCGCATAGATGACGGCAGCGAGCAGATCGAACGTCCACACGAAGGCCGCGCCGCCCCCGGCGCGTTTGGCGAACAAGTTCCAGACGGCGTGTGCCACGGCCGAGAGCAGCACAATCGCGAGCGCGAAGAGGGTCATCACAACTCCCGCACCGGATACGGGCCGGTGC
>DATCMP010000561.1:0-7697 GCA_036563365.1 Thermomicrobiales bacterium | reverse complement strand
GAGGTGGCGACAGCCCCGCCAGAACGGGGTGTCCAACTCCCTGGCGGGGCGCGGCGAGCGTACCACCGCCGTTTCGGTCGCCGTCCGCACGCGCCAGACATCGTTGGTGTGGTCGGGGTAGGCGGCGGGGTAGGCGTACTGCTCGATGATCGGCGCATCGAACAGGGGCTGGAGATCGATCACCGGGGTTGCCGCCAGCGATGGCGCAACGCCGGGCCGAGGCAGATCCCGAGGATGGCGAGCAAGCCCGCCGCGACGAGGCCGCGCCCGGCCCAGTTCGCCGCGCTGGTGATGTAGCGCAGCTCGATCGTCGATTCGCCGGCGGGGAACGGCAGGCTCATGTAGCCGTCGTTGGTGCGCGCGATCGCGATCGGCTGCCCGTCGCGCCACGCGCGCCAGCGGGGGAAGTCGTTGGTGATGATCCGCACGTTGCCGGGCCGGTCGGCGACCATCGTGGCGGTCAGGCGTTCCGGCGTGACCGCCAGGGCCGTGACCGCGCCGCTGTCGGGGATGACATAGCCGTTCGGCGGGCCGGGGGGCGTGTTGACGCGATAGAGCGCGTAGCCGCCCGGCGTCCCGGCGTCGAGCTGCGTGAAGTAGTCGCGGGTGTCGGCGATGGCGAGGAGGTCGCCGCGCGCGGCGTCGATCAGGACCATCGTGATCCCATGCTGCGCCAGGAATGGCGCGTCGAGCGCACCGGGATCGTTCTGCAAGAGTTCCTGATAGCCGTACTCGGTCGGTCGCCAGAACCAGAGCCAGTCGTTGTGGAAGAGGTCGCGCCCGGTCAGCGCGGTGATCCAGAACGAGTCGTGCCAGGAGATCATGTTGTTGCCGATGACCAGCGGCTTGTCGCCCGGCTTCGCCATGACGTTGAGCAACGCCGCGCTGCGGGCGATCGCGGTGAACGCGGGCTGGTCGGTCGTCTGCTGCAACGGCAGCCCGCGATCATTCTCGCTGATCGGCACGCTTGGATGGAGGAGCAGAACCGCCGCGACCGTCACCAGCGCCGCGCCGGTCAGCATCGTGCCGCCGCGCTGCCGGAGGAGGCGCAGGGCGCAGCGCAGCGCCTCGTGCGCGCCGAGCGCCGCCAGGAAGATCGTCGCGGGGCGCAGGAGCGGCATCAACCGTTGCCCCTCCAACTGCGCGAAGACCGGCAACGCCTGCCAGGTCCAGCCGACGAGGGTGATCAGCAGGTAGGAGAGGGGCAGCAGCACGGCGAAGACGCGGGTGTAGAAGCCCCGCCGCAGCAGCCCGACGACGAGCCCGAGGCCCGCCAGCGCGATCAGTTGCGGCAGGACCGACTCGATGTAGCCGATCCCGTTGCCGTGGTCGGGGTCGCTCCAAACCTGGCCGATCCGCTCGAAGCGGAAATAGATCGTGAACTGATAGAGCGACTGATTGTCGCGCAGCGGCAGCAGCAGCGCCGCCGAGAGCATCCCGATCAGCAGCGACAGCAACGCCGCGCGCCCGACGAGGACGAGCGGCGGCCAGCGCAGGACGCGGGTGAGCCGTCGGCGGGCGGGGCTGATCGTCGGCGCTTCGTCGTTCACCCTCGTCTCATCGCCCCCGCTGGAGGCACGCGGGCGGCGGCGCAGCAACTCCGCGAAGGTGACGATCCCGAGCGCCAGCGCCGCCGCCGCAAGGCCCATCGTGGAGCGCGGGTTGGTGTAGACCGCGAGGGTCGCGACCCCGACCGCGAGGACGAGGCCGCGCCGGTCGCCGCGCCGCAGCCAGTCCGCGCCCCAGAGGATCAGGAAGAGTGGGAGGTAGGAGGCGAAGACGTCGGGCCAGAGGCCGAAGTCGATGATCTCGCGGCTGCCGCCCGCCAGCCAGTTGCCGCGCACGAAGAGGTGCAGGAGCGCCGCCAGTAGCGCGACACTCAGCGGCAACTTCTCGCGCCGGGCGATCGCCCAGTAAGCAACCGCGGGCAGCAAAAAGACGCCGATCACGACCAGCTTATGGACCACGGACAGCGGTATCTGCTGCAAGGCGAGGAGATAAGCGAGGGCCACGAGCAGGTCGCCCCCGGTCGGGTAGAACTCCGCCGGGAAGCCGCCCTGGTGGTCGGAGAACCACGCGGGCAGCCGCCCCGCCTTGAGGGCATCGACCGTGGCCCGCTCCTTGGCGATGTGGAACGGGTGGTCGATCGAGGCGTAGCTGTTCGGCAGGCGCAGTTGTGTGCCATCCGCCAGCGCGAGCGGGTAATCGGTGTACCAGTCGAGCGCGCCGAGTTTGTAGGCGGTCCCGGCGAGCAGGATGACGAGCAACGCGGTCCAGAACCAGCCCTGCCACGCCGGTCGGTGCACGTCTTCGGCATACCAGCGTTCGCGCGTCCGCCCGAGGGCGCGGATCGGCCAGCCGAGCAGCCCGCCAACCGCCCCACGGCGTGGCGGTGCGGGCGTTGGTCGTTCGGCCTCGGTTGTCCCTGGCGCGGGGCGCGTCTCGGTTTGCATCATCGCCTCGCGCTACTCGGGCAGTCGATCGACCGGCATCGCCACCTCGCGTCTACTCCGGCAGCCGGAGCGTTGCCACGAGCACGTAGGCCAGGGCGACGATGGCGACGACTAGCCCGAGGAGCAACGGCGTGCGCCCGAGGATACCGGGGGCTGCCGTCGGCAGGTGCGTGAAGAACGCCGTCCAGATCGCCCCGGCACTGAGGACACGACTATTCCGGTCGAGGTCGTACACTGTGATCGGCAGGCGCCAGTTGGCGAGGGCGAGCAGCCCGGCCAGGGCCATCGTCAGCAGGAGCGTCCCGATGAGGCGACCGTGCGTGAGCCTAGAGGAACGCATAGGGCAACACCCCGCCGAGGAAGAGCCAGAGGTTGAAGGCGGCGAGAGCCGCAATCGTCAGGGCGGCGGCGGGGCGTACGAAGCGCTCCGGTAGGAGCGCGCGCAGCCCGAGCAGCGCCAGCAACGCGGTCGCTCCCGCGACCGGGAAGATGTACCGCGCCTGCGTCAGCAGGAACATCGTCCCGAAGTAGATCATCGCGCCGTACATGACGAGATTCGCGACGACGAACAGGGTGACGCCCGCGAGCTGCACCGTCTCCGGGCGCTGCCCCGCCCGCCAGCGCCGCGCCACGCGCCAGAGCCCGACGAGCAGGCCGATGCCGCAGAGGAGCAGCGCGCCGTAGGTCACCCGTATCTGCCACTCGGTCAGCGGGATCAGCTTCCAGCCGAAATAGCCGACATACTCGCGAATCCGCTCCAGATGGAAACCCTTCGAGAAGAGGAGTTCCCGGAACGTCCCCGCCGGGAAATTCCAGTATTGTTGCAAGTTCTGGATCGCGGTGAAAGCCGAGAAGTCGCCATAGGTGCGATAGAGGAAGGCGTACCACGGTGCGGGGATCACCACGGTGGGGATCAGCATCGCCGCCGCGGCCGTCAGCGTCCCGCGCCAGTATGTGCCCGTGCGAATCGCCCCCCACGGGCGCGGCCAGCGGCACCAGATGGCGACGAGGGCCGCGAGCGGCAGGAAGACGGTCAGCGTCGCCTTGACCAGCAGGCCGGTCCCGAGGGCGACCCCGAAGGCCAGCGCGCGCCGCCAGGTCAGGCCGTGGCGCAACGCCGAGGCGCAGAGGTACAGGAGCAGCGTCCCCCAGCAGATCGAGAGGATGTCGTTGTTGATGATCGCGCCCTCGAACGAGAGTTGCGGGGCCAGGGCGACGGCGGCGGGGGCGGTGAGGGTCAGGAATGGGTCGCGCGGGAAGAGGGTCCGCGCGAGGAGGAAGGTCAGCCAGATCGCCAGCAGGAACGGCACGATCGAGGCCAGCCGCAACGCGTAGAGGCGCGGCAGGAGATCCTCCGCCGCGTCGGTCCCCGCGCGGGTCATGATCGTGTAGACCAGCAGATAATAGCCCGGCGGGTGGTTGGCGGTGTAGACCGCCGGCCAGTCGAGGGTGTACATGCTGTACGGGTCGAGGACGATCGGCATATTGTCGCCGAGGGTGGGCAGGCGCTCGAAATGCTCCATCGTCCAGAGATAGCCGTAGTGGCCGACCTCATCATGCCCCTGGAAGGGCGGGTAGGCGGCTACCAGGAGCAGTTGCTTGACGAGGGTGAAGATGAGCAGCGCGGCGATGATCGACCCGCGCGCCGTGACGTGCAAACGCGGCCACGCCCGTCCCGCCGTTGTCGCCATAGGCAGAGCCGGGCTGGTCGCGTGCTCGCTACGCTGCTCCGTCTGCTCGGTCCGCTCTGCCAGCGCCATTCCCCATCCATCATCGTTGCACCGCCCCCGGATCCAACGGCGTGTCTACGCCTGGGATCGCCGGGGGCGGTGAATCTCTACTGCACGGTGCGAAGGTGCGGGCCACGCCCTTAGCTCTGGGCGGTCATCGCTTCTGCCTCGCTGGCGACATACTCATGCGGCGTGTGACCGTTGGTCGCTGCCTTGCCGTTGCCGTTGCCGTTCGTGGCGACGCTCCCATTGGTTCGCTCGGCATTGCTCGCCTTGACCCGCTTGATCTCGTGGTATTCCTGCTCGGCGTTGACCCGGTCGAGGTCGTGCGACTCGCCCAGGATATTCTTCGCCGCGAGCAGGCCGGTTTCAACCGAATGGTCGGCGTTGTTGTAGCGGAAGGTGCCGTAACGCCCGATGATCTGGAGATTGTC
Organism: Thermomicrobiales bacterium; assembly: GCA_036563365.1. Classification (GTDB taxonomy): domain Bacteria; phylum Chloroflexota; class Chloroflexia; order Thermomicrobiales; family CADCWN01; genus CADCWN01. Next base: position 3,080 of record DATCMP010000561.1, on the reverse strand, counting down.
GAACGAATCGACGAAGTCCTTCAGCTTCTCCAGTGGCGCTTCGTAGCCGAGGGTGTAGCTCGGGTAGGCGCGCGGGCAGCGGACGATGAAGCCGCCGAGGACCTCGCTGCGGTCGATGAAATTCAGATCTTCGGCGAGGTACTTCACCGTCAGGTCGACCAACTCGTCCTCGCTCATATTCCAGATATGGTCGCCGAACGAGCAGAAATACTCGACGACGAGCGAGGTCTTCGACTGGTCGGGGACCATGTCGACGCTCCAGTTTTTCGGCTCGTGCAGCCGCCCGAAGAGGATATCGCGGTCGTGGACGTAGAGCCAGGTGTCGTCGGTGACCTTCTCGCGGTCGAGCATCAGGTTGACGGTGATCACGTTGCGGAAGACCAGCGACTTCGCCGCCGCGATCACGTCGGCGGGGGCCGGTGGTTCCATGATCTGACAGAGGACGGTCAGCGGGATCGAGGAGACGAATTGCGCCGCCTCGATCGTGTCCTCGTTGCCCTGCTCATCGGTGACGACCACCGCCTTGATCGTGCTCCCCTCGCGCAGTACCTTCGAGACGCCGGCGTTGAGGCGCACTTCGTTCCCGGAGGCGATAATCCCCTCGGCCATCCGTTCGGAGAGCCGGCCGTAGCCATAGCGCGGGTACATGAATGAGTCGATCAGGCTCTGGACCGCGCCGTTCGACGGGATGATCGCGTCCTTCACCGCCGTGACCAGCGACATCCCCTTGGTGCGCTGGCTGACCCAGTCGCCGCTCATCTGGCCGCAGGGGAGGCCCCAGACCTTCTCGGAGTACCGTTCGAAGAAGAACTCGTAGAGGGTGCGCCCGTACTGATCAACATAGGCATCTTCCATCGAGACGATCGGCTTGGGGTCGAGGCGCTGCGAGACGCGGGTCTGCCCGTAATCGAGCATCGCCTTCGCCGCCGCCACCGGCCCGATCGCCGCGAGGGCGTTGCTGATGCGGAGCGGGTAGTCGATGTATTTGCCGTCGAAGTAGATCCGGCTGGTGCGGTGGACCCAGACCGTCTCGTCGGCGATGACTTCCTTGTAAAAGTCGTTTACCTCGTCTACCTTACTGAACCAGCGGTGCCCCCCGAGATCGAACTTAAAGCCATCGCGCTCGACCGTGCGGGCCAGGCCGCCGACGACCGCCGCGCGCTCCACGACGGTGACGCTGGCACCATGTTTGGCGAGCCAGTACCCGGTTGCCAGGCCACCCGGTCCCGCACCCATCACCACCGTCGTGCGATCGTGGCCGCGCCCGTTGCTGCTACTCGTCATAATATCTGTCGCTCCTCGACCTTATGCACATCTATCGCTCTCGTGAATGTAGCGCGGCGTGAGTGCATCGCGCCACGCTGCTACCCTCGATAGACCGCGAGTCCCATGCCACCGGTATCCGCAGGTAACGGCGGCGGAGAGAATGATACCGATCGCGCCCTCGATTGTCGCGTGGCAAACCGGTTTTACCGACCCCGCGGCCCCGCTCGGTGGGCTTACCCCACGCACCCAGAGAGACGACGCGCGGCGGATGAAAGTTCCCTCGCTCGGGACCGCATGTCGTGGCTACCGCTACAGACTATAGCGGATCGGCAGTCGCGTTACCCGTATCGGGGATAGGGGGTTACCGCGCGCGCCGATGAGACGTTACTGATAACAGGGGATGCGGTATGCTACCGTTGTCTTCATGTCGGTGTTTTCTCCCGCTGATAGCGGTCATCGAGGATCACGCGGCGTTCGTGCGTGCAACGATCGTGCATGGCGCGGCGCTGACGAAGGATAGGGAACGAACGATGAGTAGAGGGGCAGCGCCGGAGTTGGCCGACGGGACGATGCCGGTGGACGAGTTCCGGCGGCTGGCGGCGGCGGTCGAGGATGAAGTCGGCAAGCTGATGGTCGGGCAGCAGGATACGCTGCGCGAGGTGCTGATCTGTCTGATCGCGGGGGGCCATGCGCTGCTGGAAGGGGTGCCTGGCCTCGGGAAGACGATGCTGATCCGCACGATCGCCGAGGCGCTGGACCTGCAATTCAGCCGCATCCAGTTCACCCCGGACCTGATGCCCGCCGACATCACCGGCACCAACATCCTGGCCGAGGGGGAGCGCGGGCAGCGCGAGTTCCGCTTCCAGCCGGGGCCGATCTTCGCGAACATGGTCCTGGCCGACGAGATCAACCGCGCCACGCCGAAGACGCAGTCGGCCTTGCTCGAAGCGATGCAGGAAGCCTCGGTGACGGTCGCCAACAGCACCTACCGCCTGACGGCCCCGTTCTTCGTGCTGGCGACGCAGAACCCGCTGGAGATGGAGGGGACCTATCCGCTGCCGGAAGCGCAACTCGACCGCTTCCTCTTCAAGCTGATCGTCCGCTTCCCGACGGCGGCGGAACTCGGGGAGATTTTGGCGCGCACCACCACGACAGCCCTGCCGCGGGTGGGCAAGGTGGCGAGCGGGGCTCAGGTGGTGCGGATGGCGGCGCTCGCCCGTGAGGTGCCGATCGCGTCCCATGTGCGCGATTACGTGGTGCGCGTGTTGCTGGCGACCCACCCCGACAGCGCCACCGCCCCCGCCGCCGTCCGCAAATATGTCCGCTACGGGGCGAGCCCGCGCGGCGCGCAATCGATCGTCCTGGCCGCGAAGATCCGCGCGCTGCTCGAAGGCCGCCTCAACGTCGCGTTCGAAGATGTCCGCGCGCTGGCCGCGCCCGCCCTGCGCCACCGGATCGTCCTCAACTTCGAGGGCGAGGCCGAGGGGCTGACGACCGACGAGGTGGTCGATGAGGTGCTGGCGAAGACCGGGGAGCGGGAGCGGAGCTGAGGAAGTACGAACTACGAACGACGAAGTACGAAGTGTGGACGGAAGGGGTGAGGGAAGCAGACGGTTGAATCCCCACAAGGGGACGATGACCGCGCCTGGGGGTGACTGCGGTCGCCACGAAACCCGCCTTCGCGGGTTAGGATTGTTGCGAGGCCGTGCTTTACCGTTTGGGCAACGCGTTCATAACGGACCTAACCGGCGCAGGGCGGTTTCGTGGCCGCAGCCCCGAGGCGCGGTCATCGTCCCCTTGTGGGGATTCAACCG
>DATCMP010000559.1:0-1755 GCA_036563365.1 Thermomicrobiales bacterium | reverse complement strand
TGCTGCTGGCGCGGTTGCGGGACCATCGGGATCGGCAAGCCGACGAGCGGCTCTGCGCCGGGGCGCGGTGGCGGGAGTGGGATCTGGTGTTCCCCTCGACGATCGGCACGCCCATGGATGCGCGCAACGTGCTGCGGCGCTTCCAGGCGTTAGTGACCAAGGCGGGGCTGCCGCACCAGCGGTTCCACGATCTGCGGCACTGCTGCGCCTCGCTGCTGCTGGCGCAGGGGGTCCCGCCGCGGGTGGTGATGGAGATCCTCGGCCACTCCGACATCCGGCTGACGATGAACACCTACGCCCACGTCATGCCGGTCCTGCAGCAGGAGGCGGCGGACCTGATGGAGGGGTTCCTCGCTGGTGGTGACTGAATCGAACTCCGGCCGGGTTGCACGGCCCTGATAATCGTTGAGCCTTGCCATGGTCGATCGCGGCAGCGTCAATCCCCGTTATCGGCGGGCGACTGATTGCCTTGGGTAAGTCCGATCGCTAGCCCATTTCGCTCCCCGGTGTGGTTGCCGTCAAGGTTGCCGTCAATAGCAAAGAAGGCGAAGGTAAAACTCCCCTCGCCTTCCTGTTTTCCGCATTCTGCTGCGGTTTCCCGTAGAGCCGACCGCGGGACTCGAACCCGCGACCTGCTGTTTACGAAATAGCTAGCATTTGAATCTGCTCGTCTTGCTCCGGGTTATGATCAAAGGAATCTTGGGCGACATATCGCTTGAGCTGCTCATCAGCTGAAGACTGCCGATATTCACCATACCGCGAGGGTAACCAATACGTGCCGCCAAAGCGTTTACCGTCGTGCAATCGATAGAGGGCGGGGAGTGGTGCTCGTTGTCGTTCTCTATTAGCCCGTTACTGCTAGCGGTCCACTATTATCCTCTCTATTAAAGGAAGACGGGTGCGCCCGGCGGTCTCGCGTGAGCCCGTGGTCGGCGCTGCGGTGCCATCAGCGCCGACAAGCGCCCGCCGCAGTCGTGTTATTGCCGGCGCGCCGCGGGGATCCCCGCGCTAGACGCCGACGTCCGATCGTGGCGCTTGCCGTCTGCGCCGTCTCGCCGCCGGACCCGCCGCCGTCACCGCCGCCGCGAGACCAGCCCCTGGTTAGGCCCTGGCGCAAGACCACGGTTAAGTGACCGGTCTCCTTGTGTGCGCGATCCCGCGCCGGTCGCACGCCGGCCCTCGCCTGCACGACACCCTGCTGCCCCCCTTGACGCCGGATCCCGTTCTAGCTTACCCTAACCATCATTAGGTTGAGCTAGGGCAGATCGGGCAGGATGCGTCTTGATCGACATAATAGTAGTAGGGGAGGGTGGTGGTGATCGATGACGAGGTGCGCGCCGTTGGAACGCATGAAGGCGCGTCGCGCCCGCTGTCGGTGATGGTCGGTGTCCACGCGGTGCACACCGACCCGGTCGCCGCGTACCTGGCGAGCCTCTCGCCGAAGGGGCGCACGACGATGGTCGAGCGGCTGCGCGCGGTCGCCGCGCTCCTCGACGTGCCGTACGACCAGATCGCCTGGCACGAGCTCCGCTTCCAACATGTGGACGCCATCCGCCAGCGCCTCCTCGAGGCGGGCCGGTCGCCCGCGACGGTGAACCTGACCCTCGCCGCATTTCGGGGGATCGCCCGCTACGCCCGCAACCTCGGGCTGATCACCCCCGAGGAGCACGACCGCATCCGGGATGTCAAAGCCGCCAAGGGCAGCCGCCTCCCGGCCGGGCGGGCGGTGCTGGCCGGGGAGCTCGGGGCGCTGGT
>DATCMP010000553.1:0-2157 GCA_036563365.1 Thermomicrobiales bacterium | reverse complement strand
CGGTTGCGGATGGCGCGGCCCCGCCGCGCGACGCCAACGTTATCGACTTGCGCGACTACACCGTCCTCCCCGGCCTGATTAATATGCACACCCACACCGTCCTCCCCGGCGACGGGACGCCGTTCATGGAGTGGATGGCGCTGCCGGATGAACTGCTGCTGTTGAAAGCGCACACCAACGCGCTGGCCTCGTTGCACGCCGGGGTCACGACCCTGCGCGACTGCGGCGGCAAGGGACAGCTGATGTTCCGCCTGCGCGACGCGATCCGCGCGGGGATCGTCGCCGGGCCGCGCCTCGTCCTTTCCGGCAGGCCGCTGACGATCACCGGGGGGCATTGCCACCCGTTCGGCGGCGAGGCCGATGGGATCGAGGGGATGCGCCTGGCGGCGCGCGGGCTGATCAAGGAGGGGGCAGACTTCATCAAGATCATGGCCTCCGGCGGCGGCACCCCCGGCACCTACCCCTATCGCCCGAGCTACGAGGTGGAGGAGTTGCGCGCGGCGATCACGGAGGGCCAGAAGGTCGGCAAGCCCGCCTCCTGCCACTGCACCGCCGGCGAGGCGGTGTCCCGGGCGCTCGATGCGGGCGTCGATCATATCGAGCACTGTTATTTCCACGGCCCGAACGCCGAATGGCGCGAGGATCCGGCGCTGGCGCGGCGCGTGGCCGATGCCGGGGTTTTTGTGACGGCGACGATGCAGACGATGGAAGACTGGATGCTGGCGGAGCGCGCCCGCACCGGCGTCGCGCCCGATCAGGATCGGCACCGCGAGACGCTGACCTCGATGCGCCTGTTGCACGAAAGCGGCGTCCGGCTTGTCGCCGGGAACGACGCCGGGTGGCGGCACACCGGCTTCGACGATTTCAGTCGCGAGATCGAGTTACTGGCGGAGATCGGGCTGTCGCCGCTCGAAGCGATTCACGCGGCGACCGGGCGCGCGGCGGCGGCGTGTCGGCTGAGCGGCGTCATCGGCACGCTGGATATCGGCTGCGCGGCGGACCTCCTCGTTGTCAAGGGCGACCCGCTGGCCGATCTGACGGCGCTGCGTACCCCCGCGATGGTGTTTCAGGGTGGTGGGGTCGTGGTCGATCGTCGCTGATCACCGCCACGCCTCATACCGCCGTAGCTTCCCGGTCGCATTCCCCGGCTATATTCCCCGCTATGGAAGGAGAGACAACGATGTCATCGACCACCCCTCGGTATGGCGCGCCCGGCGAGCGCGTGCAGGACACGCTGGTGTCCGACGCGCCGCTGCTGGCTGGCTACTCCTGGCCCTACACCACGATCGTCGGCCACGAAGCGGGGCCGCAGATCACGATCATCGCCGGGATCCACGGCTGCGAGTATGTCTCGATCCATGCCGCGATGCGACTGGCGGCGGAACTCGACCCCGCCGAGGTCCATGGGCGCGTCCTGATCGTGCCGGTCGTCAATCTGCCCGCCTTCTGGGAGCGGACGCCGTTCGTCTGCCCGATCGATGGCAAGAACCCGAACCGCTTCTTCCCCGGTGACCTGAACGGGACGTTCACCGACGTGCTGGCCGACTTCATCTTCACCACCTGCATCGCGCCGAGCGGCGCGTTCATCGATCTGCACGGCGGCGACATGGTCGAAGCGCTGGAACCGTTCGCGATCATCGCCGCCGATGCCGCGCCGCCCGTCGTCGCGCGCTCGCGGGCGCTCGCCGAGGCGTTCGGCCTGCCCTACACCGTCAATAACCGCGCCGTGCCCGGCCAGCGGAGCGGGATGACCTACGCGGCGGCGGCGAGCGTCGGCGTCCCCGGCCTGATCGCCGAGGCGGGCGGGATCGGCCAACTGACCCCGCCCGATGTCGAGCTGCTGGTCAACGGCACCCGCCGCGCCATGCGCGCCGCCGGGAACCTCCACGACGCGGCGACCGTGCCCGGCACGCGCTATCTGGAAGAGTTCAGCTGGTTCTACTCCACCAACGCGGGCTTCTGGATCGCCGATGTGCGCGCCGGTGACGATATTCAGGTCGGGCAACGGGTCGGGCGTGTCCTCTCGCTCACCGGCGAGGTCTTGGAGACGCTGATCGCGCCGACCGCTGGCGTCGTCCTGTTCCTCACGACGAGCGCGGCGGTGAAGGCGCAGGGCTTGTTGCTGGGCCTCGGGCTCTGGCCGATCGCGGCGGAGAA
>DATCMP010000550.1:0-5612 GCA_036563365.1 Thermomicrobiales bacterium | reverse complement strand
GGCTGGAGCACGGTTGGCGGCGATCTGCGGGCCGCGCACTTCATCGGCCTGCACGCGATGCAACTCCTGCCGCTGCTCGGCTGGGCGCTCTCGCGCCACCGCTTCTCCTGGTTAGCCGATGGCGCGCGACTCGCGCTGGTGCGGATCGCCGGCGCGGCCTACCTCGGCCTCATCCTGCTGCTGACCTGGCAGGCGCTGCGCGGCCAATCGATCGTCGCGCCGGACGGCTTGACGCTGATGGTCGCGGGTGCCCTGTTCCTCGCGGGCCTATGCGCGGCGCTCATCTGCATCAGCCGGGCGGGGACAACCGCACCACGCCCCCCTGTGTTGCGAACCCGCGAGGAGTTTGCTCGATCCCTCTTCTTGAATAGCACGACCGATCGTGCTATTCTCTCCTCAAGAGAGGAGGCTCGGATGAGCAAGAAAGTAGATGCGACCTACCGGCGGATCATCGAGCAGGGGGTTGCCATCGCCAGCGAGCGCGGCTTGATGGGCGTGAGTCTGGGCGGGTTAGCGGAACGGGCGTCCCTCTCCAAGAGCGGCCTGTTCGCCCACTTCCGCTCCAAGGAGGAGCTGCAACTCGCGCTCCTCCGCGCCGCCGAAGAGGCACTGGCGCGCGCCGTGGTGGCCCCGGCGCAGGACGAACCCGTCGGCCTGCCGCGCTTGCGGGCGCTGGTAGGGCGCTGGCTCGGGTGGGCCGCACGCGCGGGTCTGCCGGGGGGGTGCCCGCTCTATGGTGCCGCCTTCGAGCTTGACGACGCCGAAGGCCCCGTGCGCGACTATCTGGTCGCGAGTAAGCGCGAGTGGTCGAGGATGTTGGCGGAAATGGTTACGGCGGCGGTGTCTCTGGGCCATCTGCGGGCGGATCTGGATGTTGCTCAGTTCGTCTGGCAACTCGATGGCCTCTACCTGAGCCATCATCTGGCGCAGCGGCTGATGCGCGATCCCGACGCGGATCTTCGGGCACAGGCCACTTTCGAGGCTCTCATCGCTTCGTCACTGCCCGAGCAGCCTGGCAGTCCGGCGGAGGAGCGTCAGGCGACAAGGACACCGGGAGAGGGGGGCGCGTGACCGTGCCGATCCAGGCCAACGAGAAGACGCACGGGGGCGATCGAGCTTGTCGTAACGATTCCGGGAGCGCCGGAGGGGCGACAAGGGCCGCGAATCCGCGCACCAGACCGCAGCCAAGCGACGATCGAGGATCGGAAGGGGGACGATGATTGAGCAGACGGACGCCGCTTTTCGGGCGGGCGGGGATGCCGCAGCCGACACCGCGCCGCACGGCCATAGCGGGGCCGGTCGCCGCTGGGCGGGTGTTTTGGCGCATCGCTGGCCGACCGCGCTCGGGGTCGCGGTCGCGGCCCTGATCGCCTTCGACCTGGACGTCGCCGGATTTGTCCCCTCGCTTTCGGCCCTCATCGTCCTCATGGCGCTCGTCTACCCCAGCACAGCGGTGCTGGGACAGCGTCGCGCCTCGTGGGTCGTGCTGCTCGCCGGATTGCCGGTGGCGCTGTTGATCGCCCCCCCTCGCCGATCAGCCCGGCGATTATCCTGCTCGTCGTCGCCGCCGTTGTCCTGCTGTGGGGGGTGATCGGCGGGCAACGGCGGCGACCCAATGGCTTCGCGCTCCAGGCGGCCGGGATGCTCGCCTTCGGCGCGGTCGCGCTGGTGACCCTTCAGGTGGCGCCTGAACGTGGCGCATACCTCGCGGCCTTCGCCCTCTTCGGCCACGCCGCCTGAGACGCCGTCCATCATCTACGAAACAGGGTGGTCCCCCGCTCATACGCCGAGTTCTGCGGCACCCTGGATCTCCTGCTCGGCGTGGCTATCCTCATGCTGGTCTAGCCGGGAATTTTGACGGCGCAGCAAGTCCCGGACAGTCGAAGCGCATAAAGATATGGTGAAAGCCAGATGGAGGCGACGATGCGAACCAGTAGTGGGCCGATCGAGGCAGCAAGCGACCTGGCGGGGTCGGAGAGCGTGGCGTCGCGCGAGACGGGTGGGCCGGTTCGCCGTCGCCTTGTCGCGGGGCGGTACTTCATGCGCCATCTGCTGGAGATGGTGGTGGCGATGCTGGCCGGGATGGCCACGCTCGGCGCGGGGATCGGGGTGCTGGGCGAGCCGCCCGGTTACGGCAGTCCACTCGTCGAGTACGGCCTGATGGGGGTGTCCATGTCCGTGCCGATGGTGGCGTGGATGCGCTACCGGGGCCATTCCTGGTGGGACGGCCTGGAGATGACGGCGGCGATGTTTTTGCCGCTACTCGCCTTGATCCCCCTGGCGGCATTGGGTCTGGTGCAGCCGAACGACCATGCGCTGATGATGCTCTCGCACGTTGCGATGATCGCCGGGATGGTCGCCCTGATGGCCTACCGCTGGGATCGCTATGCCCACGGGCCGTGCGACCACCGCGCGTAGCGGCAGCCGCACGCCCGCGCCGAACGTGCTGCGGCGAGGCGGCCAATCGCGACAGATGGCGCCGTAGACAGCCTGATGAAATCGTCACGTTGGGTGCCCAATACCACCACAACGAAGAAGGGTCGGGGCGACAGATTCCGCCCCGACCCTTCTTCCCGCCTCCGCTTGTCGCTCAGTCGAGCGTCAGCACCGCTTTGCCGGTGTAGCGGCGATCGAGGAGTTCGCGCGCGACGGTCGCGATCTCGGTCCAGGGGGCTTCGCGGTCGATGTGCGGGGTGAGGCGACCGTCGGCGACCAGCGCGGCGAGGCGCGCGAGACCCTGCCCCGCCGGGTGGCGCGTGACCTCATCGAAAAGGATGAAGCCGTAGAGCTTCACGCCGCCGACCGGGAAGAAACGCCGGAGATCGAATGTCACCTCGCTGCCCGCCGACGTGCCGAAGTTCACGATCGTGCCGCCCCTGGCGACTTGACCCATGATCGTGCCGAGCAGCTTGCCGCCGACCGAGTCGATGATCAGATCATACGGGCCGTATTCCGCCGTCGCCGCGCCATCGTCGCTGACCACGACCTCGTGTGCCCCGGCGGCACGCGCGGCGTCGGCGTGCGCCGCCTGCCGGACGACGCCGACGACCCTGGCCCCGGCGGCGCGGGCCAGTTGGATGGCGAAGTTCCCCGCGCCGCCCGAGGCCCCGGTGATCAGCACGGTGCGCCCCAGGAGCGAGCCGCCCTGTTCGAGCGCGTAGAGGGCGGTCAGCCCCGCAACCGGCAACGCCGCCGCCTGCGCGAAGGAGACGCCGTCCGGCAGCATCGCCACCGCGTGTGTCGGCACGGCGACCAGTTCGGCCCACGCACCGGTCGGCAAGAATCCGACCACCCGCGCCCCCCGCGGCGGGCCGGAGCCGTCCGCAGCGGCCTGCTCGACCGTCCCCGCGATATCCCAGCCGGGCCGCGCGCCCGCCGCCGCGCTCATCGCGCCGTTGACCTCACCCCGGTTGAGGGAGATCGCCGCCACGCGAATCAACGCTTCATTCTTGGCCGGGATCGGTGCATCCACCGTGCCGAGCACCAGGCGACCCGTCGCCTGCGGATCGACGATCACTGCCTTAATCTGACGCATCTCTCGGACTCCTGTTGCTGCCTGCGCTCGTGACAACCGGCGTTGTCGTATCGAGGTAACAAGGGCGACCGAGGGATTATTCCTCGGGGTGGGGGCGCGGATCGTTCCCCGCCATCACGAGGGTGGTCCAGAACCACCACGGGGGAGCAGACCTGCTGGCAGTGACCCTTCCCTAAAAAGGGAGGGTGGGCTTCGTGGTAAGTGGGTCAAGGGCGGGCTGTGCGACGCGCCGGTGCGGTGTGCTGGCCTAGCGGGCGGGTTCGTGGGCGAGGGCTTCGGGTTGGTGAGCAACCCGGCGGATGGCGGCGAGGAGGGGGGCTTCGAGGCGGTGTTTGCCGACGAAGGCGACCGCGCCAGCGGCGCGGGCGCGGGCCTGGGTGGCGGCATCATCGTGGAGGCTGTGGACGACGATCGCGCTTCCCGGCACGGCGCTGCGGAGCGCGGCGGTGGCGGCGATCCCGTCCATGATCGGCATCTCGATATCCATGATCACGACCTGCGGATGGGTCTCCCGCGCCAGGGCGAGCGCCGCCGCGCCGTCGCCCGCCTCGCCGATCACTTCCATATCCGGTTCCAGTTCGAGGCGCATCCGCAGGCCGGAACGCATGACCGGCTGATCGTCCACCAGCAGGATCGTAATCATCGGCTCCTCAATCATTCGCCCCTATCCCTCCCCGCACGACGACCGCGCCTGCGCCGGGGTATCCCCTGGTTATACGCGCTGCCGGGGCAAGACACCTGTGCCGGATGGTCAGTTGTCGCTCCCCCTTTCGGGGGAGGGCACCGCGTCCCGGCGGCGCGGCGTCGCGCAACCGCGCGGGGAGGCGCTATCCCGCCCCACCCTCTGATGATACGCCGCGTATCCACCGGCTACATCGCCCGCGCGAGGGGTCGCGGGCTGCTCCCTATGCGGGGTGGCGACGGGGGCCGATCGGCGGAGGGCGGCCCTGTACCAGCGCACGCCGCCGACGGGCGGTGCCGCGCGAGATGTGGTTTAACAGGGGCAACACGATCGCCGTATGACGGATCGCGGGCGATGTTTCGGCTGAATATTACGCGGACTGGGTAGTGTGCGGAAAGGGTGGGGCTACATGCAGTACGGCGAGGTCAAGGGGGTCGGCAAGCCGGTCTCGCGGTTGGTGCAGGGAACGGTGATGCTCAGCGAGGCCGACCTGGCGGGGAGCTTTGCGCTGCTCGATGGGGTCTACGCGGCGGGTGGGCGGGCCTTCGACACCGCCCATTCCTACGGCGGTGGCGAGAAAGAGCGCGTCCTCGGCGCGTGGCTGGCCGATCGCGGCGTGCGCGACGACGTGGTGATCCTCGGCAAAGGGGCGCACCCGGTCGATGGTCGCGCCAGGGTGACGCCCGAGGATATCACCGCCGACTTGCACGAGTCGCTGGGGCGGCTCGGCGTGGAGTTCATCGATCTCTACGTCCTGCACCGCGATAACCCCGCGCTGCCGGTCGGCCCGCTCGTCGAGGTGCTGAACGAGCACCACCGCGCGGGGAAGATCGGGGCGTTCGGCGGCTCGAACTGGACCGTGGAGCGGATCGGCGCAGCGAACGAGTACGCGCGGGCTCACGGCCTCGTGCCGTTCGCCGTTAGCAGCCCCAACTTCAGCCTCGCCGAGCAGTTCCGCCCGCCGTGGCCGGGGTGCATCAGCGTCAGCGGCCCGCAGGGCGACGCGGCGCGGGCGTGGTACCGCGAGCAGGGGATCCCGCTCTTTACGTGGTCCAGCCTCGCGGGGGGCTTCTTTTCCGGGCGTTTCAGCCGCACCAACCTCGACCAGTTCACCGCCTATCTCGACCGCAACTGCGTCGAGGCGTATGGCGAGGAGCCGAACTTCCGGCGCCTCGACCGCGCGCGCGAACTCGCCGACGAGCGCGGCCTATCGATCCCGCAGGTGGCCCTGGCCTACGTCCTCGGCCAGCCGGACCACATCTACCCGCTCGTCGGCAGCAGCAACGCCGAGGAGTTCCGGCAGAACGCCGCCGCGCTCGATGTCAACCTGACGCCGGGGGAGTTGGCGTGGCTGGATTTGCGGAGCGAAACGAGATAGTCGTGAGTCGTGAGTCG
>DATCMP010000547.1:0-2156 GCA_036563365.1 Thermomicrobiales bacterium | reverse complement strand
GCTACCATCAATACCCCATTGATCACCGCTCGTCGCCGCTCGGTCGGCATCCAGCACGGCGTGATCGGTGAGCGTGCCACCGACCATGCGCTCTGCCATACTTATGATAGTCGCGGCACGGTGGTCACTGCCCGCTGTCAGCCCGTCATCTGCGCTCCGGAGGCCCCATGCTCGGACCTCATCTCCCAGCCATTGTGCGCGATGTCGCCGCGAGTCGTCGTCGCGAGATCCTGGCCTGGCAAGTCGCGCTCGCCGATGGCCCGGCGATCCAGGCGATCGTCTTCGACGCCTATGGCACGCTCTTCGATCTTACCTCGCTCGAAACGGCCTGCCGCAACCTTGCACCGGACCCGGTAGCGTTCGTCGCACAGTGGCGGGCCAAGCAACTCGAATACAGCTGGTTACGCGCCCTGATGGGCAACTATGCCGATTTCACACGGGTCACGCGCGAGGCCCTGGATTACGCGCTCGCGCACTTCGTGATCGAGGCCGACGATGAAACGGTCCGCGCACTCCTCACCGCCTGGGTGACGCTCGAACCCTATCCCGAAGTGGCCGGGATACTGGCGCGGCTCCGCGGGCTGCCGCTGGCGATCCTCTCCAATGGCAGCCCAACGATGCTCGCCGCAGCCCTCAACCATGCGAAGCTGTCGCGCCATTTCGATGCGGTCCTCAGCGCCGCCGCCGCCCACACCTATAAGCCCGACCCGCGCGTCTACGCCCTCGCGCCCGCCGCGCTCCATCTTTCCGCGGATCAGATCCTCTTTGTCTCGGCTAATACCTGGGACGCGGTTGGGGCCAAAGAATATAACTTCCGCGTCGCGTGGTGCAACCGCGCGGGTCGGGTACGGGACACGCACGGCCCCGCACCCGACCTCGAAATCCGCACGCTGACCGACCTCGCCGAGGCGCTCAGGCGGTAAGGATTCGTGAGCCTCTATTGTATTTGCGGGAAAGACAGGGTTGACGAGGGCGCATGGGAGTCGAACCCACCGCCGCCGGACTACGACGGCCACCGGTTTTGAAGACCGGGGAGCCCACCGGGACCCCTCCGCCCCCACGTCATCGCGCCCAAGTATAGCCATCTCCAGCCTTGGCACGCCATGTGTAACGAGACAAGAGGGGAACCGTCGCACCCGCGCAGCGGGTTGGAGGCCAGCAAGTGAGACAGAACACGCCGCAGGGCGATCCGCCATTCCCGGCGAGCTACTTCGAGCGCGCCGATCCATCCGACGACGCGCGGTTCTATGACACACCGCGCCTCGTCACGCACATCGATGATGGGGCGATCGCCGTCATCGGGGAGGTGCTGGGAGAACTGATCCCACCCGATGCCACGATCCTCGACCTGATGAGCAGTTGGAAATCGCATCTGCCGCCGGGAGTTAAGCCACGAAAAGTTATCGGGCTGGGGATGAACGCGGTGGAACTGGCGGCCAACGATCAGCTCGATGAGTGGGTCGTGCAGGATCTCAATGACAACCCGACCCTGCCGTTCGCCGAGGATCAGTTCGACATCGCGATCATCACCGTCTCGATCCAGTATGTCACACGCCCGGTCACCCTCTTCCGCGAGATCAGGCGCGTACTGAAACCAGGTGCAGCACTCGTGATCATCTTCTCCAATCGCCTCTTCCCCACCAAGGCGGTGCGCGTCTGGTACGAGCAGGACGATGCGGGGCATGTCGCGTTGGTGCAAGCATACTTCGAGTTGGCGGGCGGTTATGACGAGGCGGTTTTCATCGACCGGAGCGCCCCGCAACGTATCGACACGCGCGGCCGTCTCCTGCCAACACATGATCCGGTCTTCGTCGTGTTCGGTCATAAGATCGCCTGAGCGTTACCCGGCAAGGGTTCTTATCTACCAACTGAAGTCGCATCCCGCCCTCGCCCGAGCCGTTCGCCTTGCTGCGACTCGGGCGACATGCTACTGTACGGACGGATTATGGGTGCAAGCGGAGATGCGGGGCGGCGATGCGTGAGATCACCGAACGGGCAGCGATCCTCCAGCGACAGGTCGAGCGCCAACGTTTCGCGGGTGAGGATCCGGTCGTAGAATTGGTGCCGCGCTTAAGCCAGGCCGAGGTCGTGGCGCGCGTCATCGCCGCCGAGCGCGCCGGGGCAACCCTGGCCCTCGGGGAGACACGCTACAACCC
>DATCMP010000487.1:0-3015 GCA_036563365.1 Thermomicrobiales bacterium | reverse complement strand
CACGACTCACGACTAATCCGCCGTCACTAACTCTTGTTCCGCGTTTGCCGTTGCCGCTTCACGCGAGGTGTTGCCGCAGACGGTGCATTTCGCGCCGCTGCCGCGCTTGCCCGCTTCCACCATCAGTCCGCCACAGGCCGGGCAGGGGGTCGGCAGGGGGCGATCCCAGAGCGTGAAGTCGCAGGCCGGGTAGCCGTTGCAACCGTAGAAGACCCGACCGCCCTTGCGCGAGCGCTTGACGACGATCTCGTGCTTCTGGCACTTCGGGCAGGTGACGCCGGTCCCCTGCGCGATGTTGCGCGTCGTCTTGCACTCCGGGAAGCCGGTGCAGGCGAGGAACTTGCCGAAGCGTCCCAGCTTGATCACCATCGGCTTGCCGCAGGTTTCGCAGATTTCGTCGGTCGGTTCGTCGGCGACCTTCACGCGCCCGACAGAACCCTCGGCCAGCTCGACCGATGCGGCGAATGGGCCATAAAATTTCTCCAGGACCGGCACCCACGGGCGCTCGCCCGCCGCGATCTCATCGAGTTCTTCCTCCATCCGGGAGGTGAAGCCGATGTCGAAGATTTCCGGGAAATGCCCGACCAGGATATCGTTGACCACCTTGCCCAGATCGGTCGGGTGCAGGCGCTTCTCCATCATCTCGACGTAGAAGCGCGTCTGGAGGGTGGCGACGGTGGCGGCGTAGGTGCTCGGTCGCCCGATCCCCTGCTCCTCCAGCGCCTTGACCAGGCTCGCCTCCGTGAAGCGCGGCGGCGGCTGCGTGAAGTGCTGATCCGGCGAGAGCTTCAACAAATCGAGCGGCTCACCCTGGTGCAGCAGCGGCAGCGCATCCTTGTCGAGCTCGTCGTCCGTGCCGTCGTCGCGCCCCTCGCGATAGACGGCCAGGAAGCCGGGGAACTTGATCACCGAGCCGGTCGCCCGGAAGCTGTAGGGGGCTTTCTCGGTCGCCGGGCGATCCGTCGCGATCTCGCGCCCGGCGTCGATGTCGACCGACGTGCTGTCCAGCAGGGCCGGGCGCATCTGCGACGCGACGAAGCGCTGCCAGATCAGCTTGTAGAGCCGATACTGTTGCGGCGAGAGGAAACCGCGCATCGCCTCGGGATCGCGCGCGACGCCCGACGGGCGGATCGCCTCGTGGGCCTCCTGCGCGCCCTTCGCCTTGCGCGTGTAGACCGGCGGTTTCTCCGGGACGAACTGGGGGCCGTACTTGTCGGTGATCACGTCGCGGGCCTCGTCCTGCGCCACGCCGGCGATATTGGTCGAGTCGGTTCGCATGTAGGTGATCAGCCCGACGGTCCCCTCCGGCCCGATGTCCACACCCTCATACAATTCCTGGGCCAGTTGCATCGTGCGGCGGACGCCGTAGCCGAGCTTGCGCGATGCCTCTTGTTGCAGGGTGCTGGTGATGAACGGCGCGGCGGGGCGACGCTGCGTCTCGCGCGTCCGTACCTCGCGGACGATGTAGTTCGCGCCCTGAAGGTCGGTGGTGACGGCGGTCGCCTCGGCCTCGTTGTGGAGTTCGGCCTTCTTCCCGGCGATCTGGTTCAGCGTCGCCCGGAACTGATCCTCCTTGCGCGGCTCGGGTAGGCCTAGCCGTTTGGCGAGGTCGGCCTCGATCGTCCAATACTCGACCGGCACGAACGCCTCGACTTCCCGCTCGCGCTCGACGATCAACCGCAGCGCGGCGGTTTGCACGCGCCCTGCCGAGAGCCCACCTTTGACCTTGCGCCAGAGGAGCGGGCTCACCTTGTAGCCGACCAGACGGTCGAGGACACGCCGGGCCTGCTGGGCATCCACCAGGCGCATATCGATCGGGCGGGGATTCGCCATCGCCGCGCGGACCGCGCCGGGTGTGATCTCGTGGAAGACGACCCGCTGGACGCGCGAAGGATCGGGATTCGTCGCCTCGACAAGGTGCCAGGCGATCGCCTCGCCCTCGCGGTCGGGGTCGGTCGCCAGGAAGATCTGGTTCGCCGACTGGACCGAACCTTTCAGGTCTTTGATGACCTGCGATTTATCTTTCGAGACCAGATACTGCGGCGTGAAGTCATGCTCGACATCAACCCCCAGCTTGCTCTTCGGCAGATCCCGCACATGCCCCATCGAAGCGGTGACCCGATAGCCCGTCCCGAGGTACTTGGCGATCGTCTTCGCCTTCGATGGCGACTCGACGATCACAAGACTGGTGTTGCTACGACGCACCGTCGCGGCATCGCCCGCGGTACGTTTGGTGGTGGTCGCCTTGCGGGTCGTGGTCTTCGCGGCGGTTGCCCTTGTCGCGACGGCAGCCTTGCTCGTCGCTTTCGTCGTGGTCGCCTTCGTGCGCGTCGTCGCCGTTTTGGTTGTACTTGTCGGGCGGGCAGGCTTCTCGGCGGCGCTCTTCGTCGCGGTTTTCCGCGTCGTCGTACGTCGAGCCGTTGTGCTCGCTGCGACCAGTTCTTGTTCGTCGTTATGGTTCTCGACCATTAATCTCTATCCTGTGTTTCCCTTCCCGCAAACCGAATCATGTCGCGGGATGAAGAGCAAACTATAGTTTATGGTAAGCGATTGGGCGAGGGTCGCCCAATGGTCTAGCGAGGAAGGCTCGATTCTTACCCTTGCATACGAATGAACGCTACCATCGGTTGCACTATTCCAGCACCACGAAATGGCCTCGAACTTGTATGTACGCCCTCTCGTTATACTCGACGTGCCTGCCTGCGACAAGCCCCCCTTGGTCCTGGTTCAGGCTGACGGTGTCTTTCTAGCGCGCTGCTTGGCCTAGTCCTCATCTGCCGGGGGGATGCCGAACCCACGCTCGGGGCGGCTGCGCCAGGCCGGTTCGCCATCGCGTTCGCGGCGGCGCTGTCGTCGCGGTTCGGGCGGTTGCGCCGCCTCATGGCGCAACCAGTCCATGAAGTGCGGCGAACTGTGGGCCATTTGCCATTCTTGGAGGATATCGGAGCACACCCCGCGCGCCGCGCCTGCTGGTAGATCGAGCGCGGACGCCCGTTCGAGGATCGTCGTCGCGAA
>DATCMP010000484.1:0-6583 GCA_036563365.1 Thermomicrobiales bacterium | reverse complement strand
CGCTGGCGGACGCCTGGCTGCGCGGCGGCCCCCTACCGCCCCGGTGAGCGCCCGACCCGCGAGCCCGCCGCGCCGTTATTATTGTCAAGCCCGCCGTCGGCTATCGCGGAACCTGTCGCCGGGGAGTACAGAAACGGCGCTCTCGGGTACTGACAACTCACGGCGGGGCGTTTTGCCGCGCCCCGCCGCCGTTCCTCCGGTCATGGCACCACTGGTTGTCGTGACCGAATAGGACTATGGAAAGCACCTTGCGGGGGGTGGCGCGCGCTGGCAGCGATAGTGCGCTGCCCCATCCCGACTGGCGGCCGACCACCCCACCCAGCGAGGAGCGCGGGCGATGCCCCACCGGATCCTGATCGCCGAGGATGAGGCGCCGATCCGCGAGCTACTGGCGGCGGTGCTCGCCGACGAGGGCTACCGGGTCGCGACGGTCCCCGACGGCCGCGAGGCGCTGGCCGCCCTAGCGGCCGGGCGCTACGACCTGGTCATCAGCGACGTGATGATGCCCCTGGTGGGCGGCCTCGAACTCGCGCAAGCGATGCGCGCCGACCCCACCCTCGGCGGGATCCCGCTGATCCTGATGAGCGCCGCCGGGGCGCGTGTGGTGCCGACCGTCCCGCACGCCGCGTACCTCCCCAAGCCCTTCGACCTCGAGCACCTGCTGGCGACGGTCGCGCGCGTGCTGGCGCGCGTGGTGCGGTGAACGCGCGGCGGGTCTGTCTGCTATGCTGCTGCCCGCATCGTTACCACACACCCGCCAGACGGCAAGGGCACCGATGTCGCACACGATCCCGATGGGCGCGCCCGAGCACGCGCAGCGGGGCCGCCCGCACATCTTCGTCGTCAACGGCGCGCCCGACTTCTTCAACCTGATGCGCGAGCTCTTGCAGGATGAGGCCTACAACGTCACCACCACCAACTACGTCCCGGCCACCTTCCAGCAGATCGGCGGCGCCGCGCCCGACGTGCTGATCCTCGACCTGGCGGTCGGCCAGCGCGCCGGATGGGACCTGCTGGCGGCGCTGCACGCCGACGCCGCGACGGCGGGGATCCCGGTGATCCTCGTCTCGACCGACCGGCGGCACCTCGCGCTGGCCACGGCGCTGGCGGATCGCTACGGCCCGACCGCCGTGCTGCAGAAGCCCTTCGACCTGGACGAGATGCTCGCCCTCGTCGCCGCCGCGCTCGACAAGCGCTGAGGCTCCCCCACGGGGGTTACACCGCGCCACCACCGCGCGCGAACGTCACCGTCTCCGCCGCCAGGTCCACCGCCGCGACGGTCCAGCCGACCCGCTGCCAACCATACCAGCCGTGGGCATACGACGCGCTGTTCGCCCGCCACCACGCTTGATAGTGCCTCGGCGCACGAGCCGAGAGGGGCAGGGGCCGCCCGAGGATCGTCGCCTCGATGGCCCCGAAGGTGAGCGTAACCCGCGTCTCACCCCGAGCCGCGCACGCCGCGAGATGCGCGCCGAGGCCGCCGTAGCGCCGTTCCAATGGGTGTGGCACCGTGCATCACCCCCTGTAGCCCTCACTCCCCGCCGAACACCCGCCGCACCCGCGCGCAGAAGCCCGCTGACGGTGCGCCGCTGGGATTGTCGGGGGTCGCCCCTCCCGCCGCTCCTGGGGCGGCTGGTGCGCCCTGCGCCGCCTTTTCGCGGGGTCGCGAAACGTTCCGCCCCGTCGCCCGTATACGTAGCACGTCCCGGCCGGGGGCGTCGCGCCTCGTGCTGCGCGGGGCGTGAGAGTGCCACGAGGAGGACGACCATGCCCGTGCGTTCGCCCGAGGAGATGCACCCCGCCTTCACCGCCGCCTTCAACGCCCACGATCTCGACGCCTTACTGGAGCTCTACGAGCCGGGGGCCGTGATCACGCCCCAGCCGGGGGTGGTCGTCACCGGCCACGCGGCGATCCGCGAGGCGCTCGGCGGCTTCCTCGCCCTGAACGGCCCGATCGCCATGACGACGAAGACCGTCATCCCGGCCGGCGAGCTGGTGCTGCTGCACGCGGAGTGGACGGTCAACGGCACCGGGCCGGACGGTGCCCCGCTCGCGCTGGCGGCGCGGTCCTCCGAGGTGATCCGCCGCCAACCCGACGGGACCTGGCGCTACATCATCGACAACCCCTACAGCGTGGACGCGGCTTAAGGGGCGGCGCGCCGCTCCTCACCCGCGCCACCACCGCCGCAGACGCCCCCACGCGCCGGGGGCGTCTCGCTGTGCCTCAATAGCCGCCTCCGATGCTCCCGGGGCCGCTGGTGCGGCCTGCGCCGCCACCAACCTATCGCGCTCGGCTTCGGCCGGCTCGGCACGTCGGCGCAGTTCGGCGAGTGCAGCGCCCTTCTTTGCTACCCGATATGCTATTCTGCGCCCGATAATACAACTACGACGGACACCGGTGGTAGCAGCTCTGCCGGCGCGATCACCTGCTGGAGAGTGCGGAGGGCATGGTAACGACGACCGGTGTCGTAGGATGCGGTCGGCTACTCGCAGTCGCGTGGTGTCCAGCAATGCGGCGCATCGTAATCGATGTCGGGTTCTTCTCGTGGGGGACCGGTGGTGTAGAACTCATCCCACGACGCGCACTTCCCGTTCGTGAGCCGATAGCCAGGACCGCCACGGCTACCGCAACCATCGGAGCCATACGCCGGGATACCCGCAAGGGCCGAGGGGTAGCTGCCGCCCGCGCCGCTCGTGCGCCCGATCGCCGCCCAATTGAGCCGCCCGACATACCACAGCCCGATCGTGATCGCGGCAATGACAAGGATAACCTTGACCACGTCCTCGATATCCTTCTCCCGCGTTGGGAACTGCGAAAGCTTGGCCTTCGCCGCGAGCGGAGCCGGTGGGTTGAGGCGTGCGGGTATCGTTGCGGAGTGAGGGGGCACGATGATCGGGGGCGGGTTTGGCACAGTGGGTAGCGGTGCGGGCGGGATAGGCCGGATGGGCGTGCGAGGGCGTGCGTCCACCTGGACTGAGGAGGCCAGCCGTCCGCGCCGTCGTCTCTGCACGATTGGGCCGGGGGTGCGGGTGCGGCTATGGGCGACGTGGGCAGCTCACGTACAGCCGGATACTCGCAATACCAGCGAGCCCGTTGCTCGTCGCTCATCAGGAAGGCAAGGTCGCGATCGGTCGCCGAGAGCGCTTGCTCCCAGGCCCAATACGCGGCGAACGCCGGGTGGCACTCCATCCAGAAGTTCCACTCGCCCTCGTCATCCAAGGCATTGCTTGCGCGGAGTCGCTGGTACTCCTCGATCTCCGCGAGGAGCTGGGTGAGCTCGTCCACGCCCTTCACTTCCTCTGTGTTGCAATACGTCACGCTATCATACACCGCCCGTCAACACTCGCCGTGTTGAGTAACAAGCACCGCAAACTATTTAGCGGATTACGAGGGGCGTAAATCACCCAGCCGTCCACGGTCAGGGGGCTCGAATCGCGACAGGCTTGCGCGTCGGCGTATCCACGGGCCTGCGGAATGGCTTATCTGTCGGCGGTGTGGCGAGGGCTTCACCTCCATGGCCCACGCGAGCGACCGACCGAATTTCAGGCGGTACTGCTCGCCTCAGTGCCGCGAGGCGGCGCGACGGCTCACCGAAGGCGCATAACCAACACCCCCGTGCTCGCGTCGGCTTCTGCCGATGCGGGGGTGGGGGTGTTTCATGTTTAAGTCAGGAGGACGATGCGGGTATTAGATATTCTGGCCCCTCGCGTAGCCAAACCCTTTCTTGAACCGGTACAGATCGTTCGTGGCCCTCTCCAACTCTTCCGCGATTTTCATAAGGTCAGCAGCGCTCATTGGCTCTATTTGCAGGCGATACCCCAAGCCCTGACGAGCGGTGACCTTCTCACGGTGCAATTCGTCCGGGTCATCCCCCTTCGTCCATACAGAATGTGTTATAGCGTTCCTGGGCTCTTCTAGTCCGCGTATTCGCCCGAGCAGTTTGTCTAAATCGGTGAGGGCGGCGGAGTCACTGTGGCGTTCGCGAAAAAGCGTCGAGCTCACCGAGCCCACCGAAAGCGTGCATACGTCCGATAATCCGCATGAACCGCTCAATCGCAATAACGAACTGGTGGGATTCGTAGTGGTGCTGATCCTCTTTGGCCTTTACGTTGGTTGTGCCGCCGATGCCTTTGATGATCTCCGCCTCCAAGCGCGCCCACTGACGCGACGGCCATCAGTCGGCAGCATCCGGTAGGTTAGGATCTAGGATCGGCGATGCTGTCCATGTGGACATACCGGCTACCCCGCCTGGCGTCGGCAAAGATTGCGAGCACTTCGATCATCACACCGAGTAACTCGTCATTCGCGAGATAGTCGCGATCCGCGTGCATATTCGGCTTCCAGAGATACTCGCTCGTGAATACCCTAACAAGCACCTGCGAGCGCAACGCGATCAGGTTGTGCGTGAACTCTATCCTCCCGAATTGCCCCGCGGTGTGGTACGTGGCGAGGTGCAGCACGACCTTCAGGATACGCTCGATTCCGGTGGACAGCAGCAGCATGACCGGAAACTCGTTGCGCCGATAGAGGCGGTTGTTTTGCAGGATCGCCAGCCCGGGCTCGACAGTCGAGATCGCCGCGACGAGTTCCTGATCGGCGGCTAACTCCTGCAATTGCCTGTCGCCCGCCCGATACTGCGGCATGGCTAGCCTCAATGGTGCCATATTCATCAACTAGCTAGCAGCCCCGCCGCTCAGTATCGGTGGCGGTACGGGTGCGGACCACATCCGACGATTCTAACGTCTCGAACGGAGCAGGATTCGGGGTCAAGACCAGCCCGCAGAGCCGGAGCACGACGAGACGCTGACCGCGTCCAAGCTGGGGGCAAAGGAATAACAACCCTCCGCCTCAGTCGTCGACCGACTGTAGGTGCCACACATCGGCGACCCGATCGTGGAAGATTACGCAGCGCAACCCGTCGTGCGCGACCACCTCGTGGTAGTGCCGATCCACCCGCTCGTCGTCGCCGCGCCACCACTCGGTCTGCACGTCCCACGTCTTCTCGACGCTCGCCACGGTCCGCCAGCGCCGCCGCCAGTGGAAGCCGGACGGCCGACCATGGCGGTCGAGGCGCATCTCGACGGTGGGAGTGGGGGAGAAGCGGCGGACGGTCACTCTGCCCCTAGCTCGCCTGTGATCGGCTCCGCGGCATCGTGCTGCTGCTGGAGCGCGCGCGCCAACTGCGGCAGCCACGCGATCAGCCCCTCGTAATCCTCGCGGGTGAGGTTGACGCCGTGCGCGTTGTAGATGCGCCCGGCCTCGACGCGCTCGATCTCGACGATCAGGCGTGGTGCCCCGCCATCGTCGGGCGTCACGCGCATCGTCCCGGCCCGCTCGATCCGTTCCATCGCTCCCCCCGTACTCCATGTCGTATCCCTACCGCCCCCGATCACAAGCGCCCGTCGCGCGCGGGGCCGCAGCGGGGTGACAGCGCGTACCATTCTGCAGGGCGTCGCAGGCCAAGGCGCCGCCGCCGGCATTCCGCGAGCAGCGCCGCCACCCGCCCCGCCGATGCGAGGGACGGGTCCGGCACCCCCGCCGCGGCGATCTTCAGCGTGGCGATCTCCTGGACCAGATACTGGTTCTCGAGCATCTCGACGGCGCGCATCCCGCTCACCCTTTCCTGTCCCGTGAGCATAGCGGGCCGCGCCGCCGCGATCTATCCCGCACCAGTCCCGCGCCGGGCCGCCATCCGTCGCACCGCCGGAAGACCATCGTCCCGCGGCCGCCGGCGAGGAGGGCGGCCCCTGGCAGGCCGCCGAAGCGGGGCGAGGGGCGGGCCAGCGATGGTCGGGGGCGCCGGATGGGGCCTTCGCGTGTCGGTGGCGGTGGGTACGTGTCCACCAGCGGGCGAATGATCGCGCCGGTTACCAGCAACAGGGCGAGGATCGCCAGGGCCACGAGAGCCCATTGCCACCAGCGCATAACGCATCCCCCCCGACACGGCGCAGCCGAGCGGGAGTCTCGCCACTAGTGTGGGAGGGGCGCGGCTGGGACGATTCGCAAGCCCATCGCGGGGGATGCTGAGTCGCTACTGACCCCGGTGTACCACTCGCCACCGCGCCCCTGGACATGGTAGCACGCCGCGGTAGAGATGCGGAGGAACGAGGCAGACCGTTGACCTCCCCAACGACATTGCCTACGCGCGCTTCACCGAAGACGCGTAGTCTCCCGCCGGGAGGGCCGTGGCCTTCCTTGTTGACCCCAGCCGGGGCGGGCTTCCCCCCCGCCCCGGCTCCCGAGTGCCCCTAGCTCGCCACCGCCTCCTCCGCGTCCCCGCGCCAGTACCAGCGCTGCGGCGTGCCCGCCACGCCCCTCAGGACTGACGGGCCTGTCCACGCTCCGGACGGGGCGCGGCGAGAGGTTCCAGGGGCGCGGGGCATCATTTGTGCGTGCCACCGCCGCACGGGGATCGCGCACCGGCAGGGCGGGGCGCCAGGGCGAGGCGTGGGGGAGGCGGGTATGGGGGGAGGCGACACGCCGAGCGCGCCGGTCGCGCGGTTGCTCGGCTACGCGCGGCGACCGACCGACCCGGCGGGCGGCGGCGTCGCGCTCGACTTCCCGGCCAACCCGGCGTTCGCC
>DATCMP010000480.1:0-3059 GCA_036563365.1 Thermomicrobiales bacterium | reverse complement strand
GGCTGGCGGCGGCGCTGACGGTCGGGCCGAAGACGAATGGCCGGGGGGAGGTCGCCGCGGCGACGCGGGAGGGGCTAGGAGCGAGCGTATAGGGCCGCGAAGTGGGTCCCCTCTCCGCCACCGCCCCTCCTCCGCCCGACGGGGGAGGTACGGGGAGGGCGAGCGGCGCAGGTTCACCGCCGCCGCGCGCTTCCGCTCGGCCTTTGAGGAGCAGCGGCAGTACTTCCGCGCTCGGGACTGGTTAGGCGAGCCTTTGTCTCCCCCGGCGCGGCACCGCCTCCCGGCCGCGAGGGGCGCGGAATGGCATGGTAGGGCGGCGCTCCGCGATGGAAGAGCCGGGAGTGACACCGTTGGGCGTGGGCATGTACAGCGGAACCGCGCCGCCTTCAAATCCAACGGTGCGGCGATTCATCGCCGCCGCCAAGCGTGGCCTGGCGAGAGGATGGAGACGTTGGTCGATCGAGCGCACCACCGCACGGACGGCTTCAATCGGCCCCCGTCGGCGCATCGGCGCGGACGCGCATATCCCCAGAGGGCGTATCGCGGCTCTCAGGATCGGCGGGCGATGCCGGTCGATCGGTCAGTCGGACCTCATAGGGGAAGTGGCCGATGAGCCGATCGGTGAGGCGTGGCATCAGGTGCTTGCTCCAGATAATGGTCTGGCCCCCGCCGCCGACCACCTCCGTGGGCGGGGCGCGGGCCAGTCCCGGACCTTATGCGCCTGCGAGCTTCTGATCGGCCCGCTCCGTCGCGGGCGGCTGCGTCCGGGTCAGCAGCGCCGCCCCCGCCTCGAACGCGACCAGGCCGAGCAGGATCGGCAGCGCGTTGCCCCGCTGGCGATCTTCGTCGTCGAACAGCAGGAACGTCGCCGCGGCGTGCGTCGCCGCCGTGATCCCGTCGAGGGCCAGGTGTCCTGGCATCGGCAGGACCTTGAACAGCCCCAGTTCATACTTTGTCAGCATGCTCCCCGCGAGCGTCGTGATCGCCGAGCCGGTCAGGAGCGTCGTCACCGTCGGGGTCCACCCCAGCAAGCGCGGCAATGCCAGGAGCGTCCCGGCGGAGAGATAGTCCAGCACGCCGTGCGCCTTCGTCGAAATCGGTTTCATCATGTTCACCCTCGCTTCACTCATCCCCGGCGCGTGCCCGGAATAGCCCTCCCGAGCGCAAGCCGGATGCCGCCGGGCGCTCGTCCGGCCGTTCATCCGGCGTTCATCGCATAACAGGCCACACAGCGCCACTCCCCTTGCCGGACCGATGACGGCGCTTCCCGGCGTCCATCAGGGCCGTAATTCCTGCCCGTGGGTGCCAACATCCGCACTGACTCGCATTGACAGAAAAATTTGGCTCTCCGACGAAGATCTGCTGCGGACACCAAGGGCAGGGACCTAATTGGAAGATTAATCGGGATACCGCGAGACAACGTCCCCAATGGGAACACCGCACGCACAGGAGTGGTGCGCGCGGCATTCGCCCGAGCCGGATTTGAGCGACCCGCCCATCGACTTGCGGGCCTCGACGCCGATCAATTCGTCGGCCTTCTACGTCGCGCCGCGACCGAAGGTGGGGCGGGACTCCTGGTGCGTGAAAACGAGCCTGTGGCCCGCCGTGTCAGGCCAAGGACCGTCGCTCCGGTAGGCGAGCCATCCAGCAGTCTACGGTGCTCCGCGGACGCCGTTTGCGGTGCCCTCACGGAAGGGCATCGTCGGCCATCGCTGCCGGTCGTCTCCATCGCCAGTGACACCAGCCGACAGCGGAGCGAACGCGGCGAGCAAAACCGATGGTCGTGCGACTGTGCATCTGTCGAGCCACCACGCCGATCCCACCGCAGGAGATCGTCCCCGCAGGCAAGCAGGGTAAACCCGATCACCGCCGCTCGACCTCCACCCAGACGTGCCGTCGGCGGTCGTAGGCAACGATGCCGAACTTCTCGATGGTCCGGAGCGGGAGTGCGGCCAGGTCCTCCCAGGCGGCCTCGGGTAGGTCGGGCTCCAGCGTGGCGCTGATGTCCGTGTCGGTGTCCACCAGCAGGACGCGGAGGCCGGGGTCGCCCAGGTGTGCCCAGAGGGTGTCGTTGAGCCGCCGGAAGCTCGGCCCCGCCGGCGTGCCGCCGCTCTCGCCCAGCCGTGCCAGCAGCGCCGCGACCCTGGTGTGGATCTCGATCTCGCCGCCCTCGCCGGGCACCCCCTCGACCACGACGCGGTCGATCCCCAGCTCCGCGAACGCGTCCCGCAGCCGCTGCGGCGGCACGGCCCCGTTGCGGATATGCACGTCGCGCTCGCGTTCGTCGGCCATCTCACCCTCCTTCACCGTCTCTTTCCCGTTATCGCACCCGGTGTGCCAGCATCCCAGCGTCGGGTTCGGCACCCTATTCAGCGGGAAGTCGCGACTGTCGTGGACGGCCGGGAAGCGACCGGCGGATCAATTGGAACTGGACACGTTAGTGCCATGACGATGCGGGACCGGGCGCTGTCACGGCAGCGGTACGGGGTCCCCGGTGCTATCGCCGAGGATGACGCCGACGTCGGTGGGAGCGGGATTGTCGAAGCGCACCACGACGGGAGCCTTGGGGTGTGCGGTGGTGTGCAGCCCTCATTACCTGTACTGGTCGAGTGAAGGGGGAATCGTGAGCGATGGGCAACGACGCTCCCCGACGTGTGGTCGCGTCCAATTCCGTCTAATGCGATATTAGCCCGGCAATAGGCCGTGCCGGGCGGCGAAGGCGACCGCATCCGCGCGGCCTCGCGCATCGATCTTGGTATAGAGCCCGTTGATGTGGCGCTCGACGGTGCGGACGCTGAGGAATAGAGCATCGGCGATCTCGGCATTGTTGCGCCCGCCGGCAATCAGCGCTAACACTTCGACCTCGCGGGGGGTCAGTCCCGCTGGTCGAGCCTCGATCGATGGGGGCGTGATGATCGTCGCCGCGCGGTCGAGGGCCGGGGCTGCCCTCAACGGCAGGAGGATCGCGCGGGCCTCGTCGCTAGCCGCTGCGGCGGCCGACGTCGCGCGACGCGCCCGCTGCAACTCGGCCAGCGCGAGAAGGGTCAGCGCCCGCTCGT
>DATCMP010000460.1:0-2819 GCA_036563365.1 Thermomicrobiales bacterium | reverse complement strand
GCCCGCAGGCCCGCGAGGCGCGGCTTCAGCCGCCAGCCCACCACCACGCCATCAGCTAGCCCGCGACCCTTACCCCATCTATTGTAGAATGCGCGCCAGCGTAAAGCGTCCGCGCTGTATGCCGATCCGCAGCGTGGGTCGCCGGATGAATCCGGCGCTACGTGGCCTGCGGCCACAAAGTCCACTTCAGTGGACTAAGACCGCCGCATTGAGTTAGCAGCGCTACAAACCGCTTCATTGCTATCCGGCATCGATACGCTTGCACAGTTAAGTTGCTTTGCACGAGGGGATTCAGCTACATGGCTGACATGACGCTACTCTTAGAAAGCTGGGGACAACAAAAGGCAACAGATCCGCGCTACTATCGTTTGACGGAGAACCAAACCCAGAAATTTGTCTTCCAAGGTCGGCAATGGGGACACCCCTCTAACTTCGCCGCTGTCACCTTCGACTGTATGCCAGCGGAATCACTCTCGCTTACCTGCAACGCAATCTGGCCACCTTCATTGGACACACAGTATTGCCGCCTGCTAGAACAGGCTATCGGGTATGGCCTGATCGAGGCGCTACTTGCCAAAACCTTCTATCCCTACCGGGGCTGCGCGCTCACGCTCACGGCGATCGAGTGGGACGATGTAATGAGCAGTGAGGTGGCATTTTACCGAGCTAGCAAGGGCGCTATGGATAAACTCATCGCTGAAGCCACCTGGCACTTGCTCTGAAAACAGCTTGACTGTCACCGCCCGTCTTCCCCGCAATCTTCCCCTCTCCTCGAATGGGGAGAGGGGTGCCGCCCGGAGGCGGCGGGGTGAGGGTCGTCCCCTGCCCACACAAAGAAGGAGCATCACCGATGCCACTCTCCGACCAGACGCCGACACCCGCCGCCGAACTCCTCGCCTCGCTGCCGCCCGAGTGGCCCGATGCCACGCTGCGCGACCAGATCCGCGCGGGGCTGGCGCGGTCGGGCGAGGTGGTCATCTCGCTCGATGATGACCCGACCGGCGTGCAGACCGTCCACGGGATCCGCGCGCTGATCGAGCCGACCCAGGACGTGATCACGCAGGAGTTCCGCGACGCCCAGAGCCTCTTCGCCATCCTGATCAACAGCCGCGCGGGCGATGCCGACGCCGCGACCGCCACCAATACGACGATCGCCGCCGGGCTCGCCGCCGCCGCGCAGGCGACCGGGCGACGGTTCAGCGTCATCAGTCGGTCGGACTCCACGCTGCGCGGCCACTACCCCGCCGAGACCGACGCCCTCACCGCCGCGCTCGGCCCGTTCGATGGCCTCCTGATCATCCCCGCCTTCTTCGAGGGCGGGCGGATCACCGTCGAGGACATCCACTTCGTCCGCGAGGGCGACGGTTTCACCCCCGCCGCGCGCACCGAGTTCGCCCGCGACCGCGTCTTCGGCTACGGCGAGTCGAACCTGCGCCGCTGGGTCGCCGAGAAGACCGGGGGCCGCATCCCCGCCGACGCGGTCGCCTCGATTGGCCTCGACCTGATCCGCCGCGAGGGGCCAACGGGGGTCGCCAAAGCCCTCCGCGCCCTGCACGACGGGCAACCGGCGATCGTCAACGCCGCCAGCGAGCGCGATTTGGAGGTCGTCGCCCTCGCCGCCCTCCAGGTCGAGGCGGAAGGCAAACGGTTCCTCCATCGCACCGCCGCCGGCTGGCTCCGCGCCCGCGCCGGGATCGCGCCGTTGCCACCCCTGCGCGGGGCGGACCTACCACGGCGCGAGGGGCCGGGGCTGATCGTCGCCGGGTCATACGTCGGCAAGACGAGCGAGCAACTGAACGCCCTCCTCGCCCCCGGCGACCTAACCCACTTCCAACTGCCGATCGCGCCCCTCCTCGACGAGCGCCGCGCCGAGTTCATCGAGGCCGCGCGCCGCGCCCTCGCCGACACCCTCAACGCCGGGCATGACGCCGCCCTCTCCACCGCGCGGGAGCACGTCGCGGGGACCGACAGCGCCTCCGGGCTGGCGATCGGTCGCGCCGTCTCGACCGCGCTGATCGCCATCGTTCAAGGAGTCGCCGCGACCGCCAATTCCGGCTACCTGATCGCCAAGGGCGGGATCACCTCGCACGACCTCGCCGCCGAAGGCTTGGGCGCGCGGCGCGTCGCCGTCCTCGGCCAGTTGCTCCCCGGCGTCCCCCTCTGGCAGATGGGACCGGAAACGCGCCTGCCCGGTCTCCCGTACGTCGTCTTCCCCGGCAACGTCGGTGGCCCCGGCGCGCTCCGCGAAGCGTTCGAGGTCTTGCGGCAACGGTGAGCGGCAGGCGGTGGGGGCGGTTGGCGTGCATCCGGTGCGGGTGTTGAGGAGTACATCCTGTAAGTAACGTAGCGAGTAGTCGATGGATGTTGGATCATAAATGCGGTGAATGGCTGTTTGTCGGCGTGGATCGCCGGATGAATCCGGCGCTGAGGGCTGCGGCCACTCATCCCCTGACCCGGCAGGGGACCACGGCCCACTGAAGTGGACTAGGTTCGCCGGGGAACTTAGCGTCAAGCGAACAGCACCACGCCGCTGCCGAGCCTAGAAACCGTCTGAATAATGGCGTGATTGTTATGCTATGTGTATGGAACGGCAGGGCTACCCGACCGATTTGACCGATGCGGAGTGGGAATATCTGGCCCCGCATCTGCCGCCGGCGTCGCCGCGCGGTCGGCCTCGGGTCCACAGCTATCGCGTCATCGTGAACGCCATCTTCTACCTGGTGCGCGGTGGGTGCGCCTGGCGCTTGCTGCCCCCGGGGGCCCTCTGGGCAGTGCCGCCCTGGCGGACGGTCTACCATTATTTTCGCGTGTGGCGCGAC
>DATCMP010000455.1:0-3090 GCA_036563365.1 Thermomicrobiales bacterium | reverse complement strand
GCGCTCGTCGGTGTCGATGAGGAGGCCAGTGTTTCCACCGCGATCCATGAGCTTGCTCGACTCGTGCCGGACGTGCGACAGCGTTTCCGCGTGTACGTTTGCAACTGGTCGCCCCCTGATCTCGCGCTCGATGCGGTCTCGGACCTGTTGCGGGCCGAGGTGACGCAGCTGCTCGACTTGACGGGTGTAGGGTTGCCCTGCGTCCCGATTGGTACCAAGCGCCTTAGTGTGCTGCTACGCCTTGCCGTGTCCTTGCCGCGTTTGCGACGGTTCGATTACCTCTCGACCGCCTTCGTGTCGGGCGATCGGGTCGGGATCGTTGCCGAGGCGGATCTCGCGCGGGGACAGGGTTTCAAGAACCGTTGGGAAGCGGAGGCGTTCGCGGCGGAGCAACAGGTGCGTGCCGCGCCGTTAAAGGTGCCGCTGACGATCTATCGGCCCACTTTTCTCGTCGGCGATTCGCGGACCGGCGAGATCGATCGCTTCGATGGCCCTTATGCCGTCCTGCGGCTCTTTGAACAGTTGGCGGCGAGCAATCTGCCGCCGCCGATGATCGGACGCGGTGCGGCGGCGGCACCGCTCGTCCCGGTCGATTACGTTGCGACGGCTATCGCACGGCTCACGCTGTTGCCCGCGGCGGCCGGGAGGACCATCCAACTCGCCGATCCGGATGCGCCGACGGTCTGGACCGCCTATCGCCGTTGCGCCGAATTGCTCACAGGGCACACGCCCCGGTACAGCCTGAGCCCGGGCCTGACAACTCGTCTCTTGAGGTCGCGCTCGTTGCGGCGATGGGACGTATCCCCTGAGGTTGTACCCTACCTGAATCACCGGGTTACGTATGAGACCCGGACGGCCCACGCGCTGCTCGCTCCGCTCGGGATCTTGCCACCGTCGTTTCAGCAGTATGTGCCCGCGCTGGTCGAATTCTTCGCCGACCATTGCGACGATCCCAGGTTCGGCGCGGGTCTGGCATAATGCGGGCGCGACCAAGGTTCAGCAGTGCTGCGCGACTGTAGCGCTATTACGTTAGCTCCAACTATCGATAGAAGGAGAGAGAGCATGGCGGAAGTCCCCGTGTCTGAGGAGACGATCGGTCGCCTGCGTAGCAATGCCGCTCGCGCCGGGATCGTCTTGAGCGAAGCCGACCTGGCGCGGATCGCTGCCGGCCCCTTCCTACGGAACGTCGATGCCTTCGTGCAACTGGTCGAGCAGACCTCGGTCGATACCGTGCCGGACGACCTGAAGGACTGGAATGACCTGAGCCTTGCCCCGACCATCGCGGGAGGGGAAAGTGCTGTACCAGCCTCAACCAGCACCGATCCGGGCGATCCTTTTGCGCCGTTGCATGTCGTCGCGGCGGCCATCGCCGCGCGCGAGGTTTCCCCGGTCGAGTTGACCGAACTGATGCTGGCGCGGATCGAACAACACGACCCCGCGCTGAATGCGTACCAACTCGTTCTTGCCCAGGAGGCGCGGGCGACCGCGCGCGAGGCGGAACGGGAGATCGACGCAGGAGGGGTGCGCGGTCCCTTCCACGGCGTGCCGTTCGCGATTAAGGATCTGCTGGCGACGGCGGGGATTCGGACGACCGCCGGTTCGAAGATTTTGGCCGACTGGATCCCGGAAGCCGATGCGACGGCGGTACGGCGCCTCCGCGAGGCGGGGGCGGTGATCATCGGCAAGACGCGGATGAGCGAGTTCGCCTACAACCCCTCGTCCTGGAACGTCCACTACGGCGCGACGCACAACCCCTGGAATCTCGACCGCGATACCGGCGGTTCGAGCAGCGGTTCGGCGGCGGCGGTGGCGGCAGGGTTGGCCTACGCCGCGCTTGGCTCTGACACCGGCTGCTCGATCCGCACGCCGAGCGCCCTCTGCGGGATCGTCGGCCTGAAACCGACGTTCGGGCGGATCAGTCTCGCCGGGGCGATTAACCTGTCGTGGTCACTCGATCACCTGGGGCCGATGACCCGCTCGGTGCGCGACGCCGCGCTGGTCCTCAACCTCCTCGCCGGTCACGATCCGGCTGACGCACGGACACGGCGCAGCGCGGTGCCGGACTTCACACGCGGGCTGGAAAATCCCGCCGCGGTGCGTGGGCTGCGCGTCGGGGCGATTCGCGACGATCACTCGCTTTTCGGCCCGCCCTCTGCAGATGCGAATGCCGCATGGGAGGCTGGGCTGAGGGCGCTGGCGGCGGCGGGCGCGGAGATTGTCGATATCGACATGCCGGAGATGGAAGCGTTACGGGTGATCGGCTCGCCCCTAATCGGCCTGGAAGCGGCGGCGTACCACGAACGCTCGCTGCGCGAGCGTCCGCAGGATCTGGGCGAGTTCCCTCGTGACCGGTTAACCGTTTCGTATGCCTATGGCCCGACCGCCTATACGCAGGCGCAGCAGACGCGCACCATGCTACGGGCGCGCTGCGATCAGCTGTGGGAGCGCGTCGATCTCCTGTCGTCGCCCGCGCTGGCCTATGGCGCACCGCCACTCGGCGACCCGAGCAGCAACACCCGCTTCATGCATCCGTTCAACTGCCTCGGCTGGCCCGCGATCGTCGTGCCGACTGGTCTGACCGCTGACGGCCTGCCCCTCGCAACGCAAGTGATCGGTCGCCCGTGGGACGAGATTCGCGTCCTGCAGGCCGGTCGCGTGATCGAGCGCGATGGACCATGGCAGGGGCGGAAGCCGCAGGGCTATTAACCGTCGCGCTGATCTGCTGTCGGGCGATCATGCGACGAAGCCTGGAGCCCGTGATTCGAGGCTGATCGGTGGTACGAGGTGAGGGTAGGGTGGTAGCAGCAACCCACGACGTTTCACCCGATCATCCGCCGGTGAAGAGCGCCCTTGTCGGCGCGCTGTTCGATGCCTGGGCGGAATTTGATCTGGTGCTTTCCGCTTTGACAGCGGTGGAGATGATCGAACCGTGGTTCGGTGGCAGCGCATTCGGTTGGACGTATGCACACGTCACGAACAATGTCGATGCCTGGCTGAACGTACGTTTCCAACAGTTCGCGCCCCATCCGCTCATCGGCGGGCAGAACTTTCGTTTCGGCGGTGATGGATGTATCGCCGATTGGCCCGAGA
>DATCMP010000452.1:0-6242 GCA_036563365.1 Thermomicrobiales bacterium | reverse complement strand
GGCTGGGTACGAACACGAACGCTTACCACATGACCGCGTTACCCGCTGATGGCGGGCCGCTCGCGGATGTGATGCGCCTGGCGATGAAGCGAGCCGGGGTCGAGCCGAAAGATGTCGGCTATCTCAACGCGCATGGCACCTCGACGCCGCTGAACGATCGCTCGGAGACGGCGGCGGCGAAGGGCGCGTTCGGCGAGTGGGCTGCGAAAATCCCGATCAGTTCAACGAAGGGGGTGATCGGGCACACTCAGGGGGCGGCGAGCGCCCACCAACTCGTCGTGTTGTGCATGACCCTGCGGGATCAGATCCTCCACCCGACGATTAATTTCCAGAATCCCGACCCGGATTGCGATCTCGATTACGTGCCGAACGTGGCGCGCGAGGCGAAGGTCGACGTGGTGATGGCGAATGCCAGCGGATTCGGCGGGATCAACTCTTCGATCGTGGTTGGCCGCTACAAGGGCTGAGATAACTTCGCGGGACGAAGCGACGTACACCACCGTTGCGGCGGGTTGGTGGATGGCGACCGATGTCCCGCCGTATGGGAGGGATAATGGACCGACGGGTGGTGGTGACTGGCCTCGGCATGGTGACGCCGATCGGCGTCGGGGTCGAGGCGTTCTGGGCGGCGGCGCGCGAGGGGCGTTCCGGCACGGGCCGCCCCTCGTTGGTGACGCTGCCCGACGGTGTCGATGAGCTACCGATTCGTGTGGTGGGCGAGGTCAAAGATTTCGACCCGTCGGCACAGATGACGAAGAAGTTGGTGGTGCGGAGCGATCGCAATACCCACTTCGCCTTCGCCGCCTGCGCCGAGGCGCTGGCCGATGCCGGGATCGATATGGCGACCGAGGATAAGGCGCGAGTTGGCATTGTGCTGGCGTCGAACTACGGTGGGTTGAAATACTATCTCGACAACCTGGTGCGTCTCCACCAGAAGGGGCCGTCCTTTGTCAGCGCGTACATGGCGATCGCCTATATCCCCTCGGCACCGGTAGGGCAACTGTCGATTTTTCACAGCATCGCTGGCTATACCAAGACGATCATCAACGACGCGGCGGGTGGCACCGACGCGATCGGGGCGGCATTCCGGACGATCAAGCGCGGCGACGCCGATCTGGTCATCGCCGGCGGCTTCGAGGCGGCGATCGCCGAGGCGTCGTTCGCGGCGATGAATATGTACGCGGATATCTGCAAGGATGCGTCTGACCCGGCGGCGGCCCATCGGCCGTTCAATACCGAGCGCAACGGGATGGTGGTCGCCGAGGGGGGCGGGATCGTCATCCTGGAGGATTACGAACGGGCGCGGGCGCGAGGGGCACATATCTATGCCGAGATCGTGGGGTTTGGTCAGACCTCCGACGCGGTTGACATTCACCACTTCGCCGCCGATGGTGTCCAATATGCGCGGGCGATGAAGCAGGCGCTCGATCGCGCCGGGCTCAGCCCGGACGATGTCGACTACGTCAATGCGGACGGGCGCGGCGATATGGACGCCGATCGCGCCGAGGCCGCCGCGTTCGGGCGCCTCTTCGGCGAGCGGATCGACAACGTGCCGGTCAGCGCGCCGCGCTCGATGATGGGCAATCCGCTCGCCGGTGCCGGGCCGATCGACCTCGCGTTTATTGCGCTGGCGATGCGCGACAGTGTCCTGCCGCCGACGATTAATCTGACCGAGCAAGACCCGGCCTGTCGACTCAACCTGGTGAAGACGCTCGGGCAGGCGGCCAATGTCGATGTGGCGCTGCTCTGCTCGCGGGGGGCGACCGGGGTGAACGCGGCCCTCGCGTTGCGGAAGGTCCAGTAGCGCTGCGTGAGCGCGGGAACGAGTCCGATCCGATTCGAGGCGATGCAATGAATCCCCAAGGACCAGCGGATCACGAGTCGGGCGATCGGGAACGGTGGCCCTGGGCGGCGGCCAGTCTCTTCCGGGGTCTCGGCACGGAGGGACTCTCGCGGATCGCCGGGCAGCTGACCGTGCGTCCGTTCACGGCCGGTGAAATCCTGATTCGTCAGGGGGTCTGGCGCGGCGCACTCTTCATTATCCGCACCGGAGTTGTCCAGATCAGCCTTGAACCCGAGGCTGATCCCAGTGGCGGTGGCTCCCGACCGGCGTTACCGTTGCGACGGCTGGCCGCGGGCGAGTGTTTCGGCGAGATGTCGCTGATCACCGGTCAGCTCCCGTCTGCGACTGCACGCGCGCTGACCGATGGCGAGGTCTGGACCATCGATCAGGAGGGTTTCTCGCGGTTGGTGACGGCGCAACCGGAGCTGTCGCGCAATATCAACACGATCCTCAGCGAACGTTTGCTCCATACGAATCGGCAGCAGGTCGCGGAGAAGCCGGCGCAGGTCATCGTCGCGGTCGATGGCGAGGTACGGCTCTGGCGCGCGGTCGCGGCGATGACCGCGCGCCTCTCCTCGCGCGCCGTGTTGCTGGTCGATCTCACCGGCAGGGCACAGGACGACGACTTCACGCTGGCCGATCTCCTCGGTGGTCGGCTCCATCCCGGTGCTTCTACGACAGGGATGGTGACCGGCGAGGGGGCGCTGACGGTTGTGCGCGGCACCGGCGATGAAGACGCGACGAGTCTGCCTGCGAGCCTGGGTCGGCTCGAAGCCGCGTACCATCTCCTTTTCGTCGTACTCCCGGGCGACCACTCGTTGCTGACGACACAGCTGCTGGCTTACGCCACGCGGACCCTCGTGGCCGGTCGCGCGGATGCCTTGCACGAGTTGCGTCATCAACTGACCGCCTTGCCGCTTGCCGAGGCCACCGGGGTACCCGCAGACATCGGAGCGATCATCACCGCCGCACCGCAGCGGTTGCGCCGTACCGTCGCCACGCTCGATCTGCTCGATGCCGAACTGGGCGCGCCGGTGCGGGCGATCGTACCGGATGGGGGCGAGCCTTATACGCGGGAGTTGGCGGCGTTCGGGCGCTGGCTGGTGGGGCAGCGTATCGGCCTGGTGTTCGGTGCGGGCGGACCGAAGGGGTTCGCCCAGGTCGGCGCGTTGCGGGTGCTGCGCCGTGCCGGATTGCCGGTCGATGTCGTCGCTGGGACGAGTGTCGGGGCACTGATCGGCGGTGGCGTGGCGATGGAGATGCCCACCGAGGCGATCGAGGCGTCGGTGACGACGCTGATCGATACCCTCTTTCGCCCCACGGTGCCGCTACACGCGATCCTGAGCAGCCGTGCGCTCGCACGCTGGGCGCGTGGCGAACAGGCGTTCGGCAACCGTCTGCTCGAGGATCTGCCGATCCCCTACGCGGTTTCCGCGGCCGATCTGACGGTCGGTCGCGAGATCGTCATCCGCCGCGGGCGGCTGTGGCAGGCGGTGATGGCGAGTGCGGCAATCCCGGGGATCTATCCGCCGGTGATGATCGGTAAGCACTGGTTGGTCGATGGCGGCGTGGTGAATCCGGTGCCGGTCAGTATCGCGCAGCTCCTCGGGGCCGATCTGATTGTCGCGCTCGATCTCTCCGAGCCGCTCGCGCCGCGTCAGGAGCTGATCCTCGATGACGCGCCCGCGCCGCGGGTGCCGTACCTGCCCGATACGCTCCTGCGCTCGCGCGACATCATGATGTCCGAGATCCGCTCGCATACCGTCGGGGAACCCGCGGTGCTGATCAATCCGAAGGTCGCGGGAGTGTCGCTCCGCAACGTGCGCGATGCCGCGCCGTATACCGCCGCCGGGGAGGCCGCGACAGAAGAAGTGCTGCCCCGCCTGCGTCGACTGTTGCCGTGGTTGGGAAAGGGGTAGCGGCTCCCGCACCGGTCGGCCCGACCACCGGCGGAAGGGGAGGCTCAGGCAGGGCGCGCCTTTCGCAGGCGCTGGCTGAGCAACCGTTGGCGATCTTGCCACCACCACAGGAGATGGCGCAAGCGGCGAGAACTGTCGCGCTGCGCGAGGACTGACCAATGGCCGAGTCGCGCCACCCACGGTCGCTCATGCGCCGCCCAACGCCGCAGGAAACGTTTCCCCGCGATACTGCCGCGCCGGAAGATCCGGCTGCGCCGCCCGATGACCAGCGTGCCGAGGATGAGGAACGGCATCCCGGGCAGGATCGGCAAAACCACCCCCAGGATCCCGACCAGGAGCAGACCGCCGCCGACGAGCAGTCGCAAGGAGCGGATTAGCAGCACGATGCCGCGCGCGAGGAACGTCGCTATCGTTTTCATCGCCCTCTTCTACCGGGATCGATGCGATGTCGATGACAAATAATACCCGGTTTACCGAACATGTGGCTATCGATTACTACCCGGTCTACCGAAGGTATGGCTATCGATCCGGTCCTGTTGTCGGCGGTTGTGGATAGAGATTTAGCGTTGCCAGGGCTTGTTGTCGGATCGCGTCGATCAGTTCCGGGGGTGATTTCGCCCTGGCATCGGGGCCGACTGCCAAAAAGCGACGCGCATAATACGCCAGTTCGGCGCGGGGGACGATCAGATCGAGGTTACCACCGCCCAGCCCATCGGCGATGATCGACCCGGCTATATCGGCGAATTCGAAGCGTTTCATGCCGCGTGCCGTCAGGGTGGCTTGCAGGCGAACCTCGTGGCCCTCGCGGCCATCGAGCGTTTCCACGATGGTGAGCCAGTCGCGTATGGCGATCGGCTCGGGTCGCGGCAAACCGGCTACTCGATGTAATGCGAGGATACGATCTGCGCGGAGGGAGATATTGCCGGAGCGACGATAGTCATAACAAGCGCAGTACCAGAACCCTGCGGCGGCGTAGAGACCGTGGGGAAAGATGGTGCGTTCGCTGCGACCGGAGGCCGAGTCATACGTGATCAGCAGGTGTACACCGTCGAGCGCCGCGTTGAGGAGATCGGTCAGGAATTGGGCGTCGTAGTACCGTGGGCGCTCGATCACGGCGATGTGTTGGCTGATCCGATCGAGTTCGCCGAGGATGTCAGCGGGCAGGCTCGCGCGGAGCTTCGTGATCGCCGACAGGCTTTGGGCCGCGAATGGGGACTGGGCGTAACGCAGGAAGGCATCGTAGGAGATGGCGATCCCGATCGCTTCCTCCGCCGTGAGGGTCAGCGGCAACGCTTGGCGATCACTGATTAACCCGTAGCCGCCGTGTGGCCCCGGCGTGGCGACCAGCGGCACGCCCATCTCGGAGAGGGCATGGAGATCGCGCAGCATCGTCCGGCGCGAGACACCGAAATGCGCTGCGAGCTCCGCCACCGTGAAGCGGGGACGGTCACGGAGCGAAATCATGACTTCCAGGAGTCGGGCC
This sequence comes from Thermomicrobiales bacterium, assembly GCA_036563365.1. Taxonomy (GTDB): domain Bacteria; phylum Chloroflexota; class Chloroflexia; order Thermomicrobiales; family CADCWN01; genus CADCWN01. The sequence goes on along the minus strand of DATCMP010000452.1, from coordinate 997 downwards.
GTGCGCGACATGGTGACCTTGAGAAATAGTGCCGTATCTTGTCACCATTATACGGTAGAGTCGTGGGTAGCGGGCTGCAAGACGGGAATGAAGAGGGGGTAGTGGATGACGGCGGTCGAGAGGGCGGCACAGTTTTTTGGGGGACAGGGACGCGACATCGATCGTGAGCGGTTCCGGTACCATTTCGGTGGGGGGACACGGCAGCAATTCCTCGACGTCCTGTCCCGGTATCAGAACGCCGATGGCGGCTTTGGGCATGGCTTGGAGCCGGATATTAGCGCCCCCGTGAGCAATCCGTTCGCGACGGAATTGGCGTTGCTCTATTGCATCCAGGCCGACGTGCCGAATGATCCGCCGCTGCTGCGGAGAGCGGTCGATTATCTCGAAGCGACGCAGTACGAGGATGGTTCCTGGCGTTTCAGCCGAGAGGTGTACGAATCCGATCTGGCTCCGTGGTTCGCCGGTTGGACCTGGCCGAATCTGAACCCAACCTGCACGATCGCTGGCTTGTTGCGGCGCCTCGGGCTCGGCTCGGCGCGGCTACATGAGCGGGTCGGGCAACTGTTTCGGGAACTCGCCCGGCCCGCCGATCTGCTCAGCGATGAGTTTTACACGGTACGCCCCTATGCGTATTATTTCGACGCCGATGGGGGCGGGGAGGAAACCGAACTATACCGCGCGGGTATGCTCTGGTGGCTGATCCGGCAGCACGAGACCGGGAAGGTGGCGGACGGTTCGCACTTCTTCGAGTACGCGCGGACGCCGGATCGCCCGGTCGCACGACATATCCCCAAAACTACCCTCGAGAGTGAACTCGATCGTCTCGCCTTGGAACAAGATAATGACGGTGGCTGGCCCAGCCCCTATGGCGAACAGTGGCACGGCGCGATTACCGTACAAAGTCTGTTAGTCTTGCAAGCCTATGGTCGCCTTGGTTAGCTTCGTGCGCGAGGCGGCTTCAGCGGCAGGCTTCTGTCAGGGAAGGGGCCGGGCCCCC
>DATCMP010000445.1:0-5593 GCA_036563365.1 Thermomicrobiales bacterium | reverse complement strand
TGTAAACCCGCGTTTGCATCCTCGCTGACGATCCGAATCGCCGCTTACAACCGACCGACCGGAGAACAACTCGGCATCCCGAGCTATGCTACACTATCGCTGTCTGGCATGTACGTACTTACTGCGAAAGGTCCGGAGTCGCGATGCCGATCACCCTGCTGCCGCCCGATTTAGTGGGGAAAATCGCCGCCGGTGAGGTGGTCGAGCGACCCGCCTCGGCGGTGAAAGAGTTGATCGAGAACGCGCTCGACGCCGGTGCGCGGCGGATCAGCATCGAGGTCCGCGTCGGCGGTCGCGAATTGCTGAAGGTGACCGACGATGGCGGGGGGATCCCGCGCGACGAACTACTCCTTGCGCTGCAACAACACGCCACCAGCAAGCTCCGCACCGCCGATGACCTGACGCACATCGCCACCCTCGGTTTCCGCGGCGAAGCGCTGGGGTCGCTCGCCGCCGTCGCCCGCGTCACGATCGTCAGCCGCACCCCGGAGGCGCAGTCGGGCTATGAGATCACCGGCTGCGGCGCGGAGCGGAGCACGCCCCGCCCGGTCGCCTGCCCTCCGGGCACGAGTATCACCGTGCGCGAACTCTTCGCCAATGTCCCTGCCCGCCTGAAATTCCTGCGCGCCGCCGCGACCGAGCACGGCGTGATCGGGCGGATCGTCACCGCGTACGCCCTCGCCCGCCCGGAGGTCCGCTTCGAGTTGCTGATCGATGGCCGACGCACGATATCGACCGATGGCGGCGGCGACCGACACAACGCGATCGTCGGGATCCACGGCGCGGAGGTCGCCGCCCAGATGCTGCCGCTCGATGCGGAGGCGGCGGAAGTGCCGGATGTGCGCGTCGATGGCTATGTGAGCGCACCCTCGCTGAATCGCGCGCACCGCCAGGGGATCATGCTCTTCGTCAACGGTCGCTGGATTCAGAACCGCGCGCTCGGTTTCGCCCTCGAAGAAGCGTACCACAGCCTCTTGATGATCGGGCGGCACCCCCTCGCGATCGTCGATATTGCGCTCCCGCCCGAACTGGTCGATGTCAACGTCCACCCGACGAAGAGCGAGGTGCGCTTCCTCGATGAGCGCGCCGTTTGCCGGGCACTCAGTCGCGCCACCCGCGCCGCCGTCCTGCATTTCGGGCGCAGTGCTATCCCCGACTTCACGCTCTCACCGGTGAGCTATACCGAACCGATGCAACAAACCCAGCTCGACACCGGCATCCAGTTGCGTTGGCCGAACAGCACGGTCGGCACGCTGGAATCACTGCCGCAACATCCTCAGCGTGGCGAAGAAGCACCCATGCGTGCCTCGATCGCGGCGGTGCCGGAACGCGACGGGTTGCCCGCGACCACCCTCGCCCACACGCCCCTCCCGGTCCCGCCCGCGCCGCACGGCGGCCCCCGCCCCACGCCCGAAACCCCGCCCGGTCGCCTGCCACCGTTGCGCGTTCTCGGTCAGGCCGGTGCCTCCTATATCATCGCGGAGGGGCCGGAAGGGGTTTTCCTGATCGATCAGCACGCGGCGCACGAGCGGATACTGCTCGACCAGTTGCTGGCGGGTGCCGAGCGGGCGGCACCGGACAGCCAATTACTCCTCGAACCGCTCGTCCTCGATCTCACCCCGCCGCAGATCGAAGCACTCGAAACGGCGAACGCCGATCTCGCCGCCCTAGGCTTCGCGATCGAACCGTTCGGCGCACGCGCCTGGGCGGTACGTGCCGTCCCTGCCGCGCTCGCAGCAGGGCGCGCGCGTAACCTCGGGGAGACGCTGATCGCGATCCTCGAAGAGGCGGCGCAAGGCGGCCAGTCGGCCAGTTGGCTGGAGCGCTTGGCTGGCACAACCGCCTGTCACAGCGCCATCCGCGCGAACCAGAGCCTCACGCTGGAAGAGATGCGCGCCCTGATCGGGCAGCTCGAGCGCACAACCTTGCCGCGCACCTGTGCCCACGGTAGGCCGACGATGTTGCAGGTCAATCTTGGCGATCTTGAGCGGCAATTTGGACGACACGGATAGACCTCTTACACGCACGATAACAAGATTCTTACACCGGTACGGTCGAGCGTATCGCGCTCGCCGGTGATCACCTCTCGATTCAGTCGCAACTCGTGTCCTACTTGCTGGTGATCACCTCCTGGTAAGGGGTCGTATACGTAGCGCACTCGCTTCGAGCGGTGAGACCCTCCCGATCGGTGAGGCCATCGACAGGCCGAGCCCCCCAGAGTCTGCTCGACTCACTCCAGAATGCGTATGATCGCGTTCCCAGGAGACGGTGCCGTTTAACGTCTCGGCTTCGCCTCATACGTGAACCAGACATCGCGGAACTTGAGGTCATAATTCGCCGCGATGGCGGCCAGCACTTCCGGGGTCCAGAGTTCGTCGCGCGGGTTAGCGGGCAGGAGGACCAGCGAAAAGCGACGCGCATTGAGATCGTCGAGGAGTTGCTGCTGGTCCCAGCGCCCGACTCGCGCCAACGCGGCCATCGCCTGCGGGTCATCGTAGGGCACCGGCTTACCAGCCAGGATGATCAGACCGATCTCTTCGGCCAGGACATCGCCAGGCGTGTTACGCACGTTGGTAACGATTAAGTCTAACTGCTGGCGGATACGCGGGTCCGGCAGCACGTACTCCCCCGCATACCAGCGATCCGCGGACCAGCCGGTGCCGACCTGAAGCACGAGGCACGCGACGAGCGGCCAGGCGAGCAGCTGCTCGCGCGAGGCGCGGCTGAGCGCGACGACCAACCCCGAGCCGACCGTCAGCGCAGACGCAAACGCCAACTCGATCAGGTGGTCGTGATCGGCCCCCTCCACCCCGATCGTGATGACGAAGGTAGCGGCGCACAGGAGATACAGGGGGGCGATACTCGGCGCGCGCCACCAGAGTAAGGCGACCGCCGCCAACACGGCGGCGACGAGTAACGGCCAATAATCGCGCAAGAACAGCCCGCCGAAGTTGAGGACGAGTTGCGACTGCCAGGCCAGACGGCGATCGGCGATGATATGCCGGAAGAATTCGCCGCGGGTTAAGAGGGACAAGACGCCAAACGGCACCACCCCCCCGACGATACCGACGCCGACAAAACGGGCGGCGGCCCGCCAACCGGCGTGCGTCAGTAAGAAGAGGGCCGCGGCAAGCGGCGCGGCGAGCGCAGTCTGCTTCGTGAAGTAGGCGGCGACGAGCGGCACGAGTGCCCAGAGATACCGTTGACGCGGCGCTGACCACGTCCGTTGCACGATCAGCAACCCGAACGCCGCCAGGGCCAGCGCCGGAATGGTCGGCTTAACCCGTACCGCCCAGATGATCCCCGGCGTGAAAGTCGCCAGATTCGCCACGGCCACCGCGGCACCGAGCCAGCGCACGCGCCGCGTGGTGGCCCCGCACACCAGTGCGCCAGCCACGACGAGGAGGGCGACCCAGGCAATCAGGGTGATCAACCGCCCGCCGGTATAGACGGTGCTGCTCAGCTTCAATGTCGCGGCGACGGCGGCGAAGTAGAGCGGCGTGTACGGACCGGAGACGAAGCCGTGCTGCGCCGGGCCGTTGGCGACATAGATACTCTCACCCTGGGCCAGCCGCCGGGCCTCCCACACGATCAGGCTCTCCGAGCCTTGCATTGGGTACGGCCAGCGCAGCATCGCCAGCCAGAACGCGGCGATTTGCGGCAGATGGTGGATCGCGATCAGGGTGACAGTCGCCAGCGACACCGCGATCGGCACGAGGCGCGTGACCACGCGGGGCAACGGTGTCGAGGCATGGCGTTGTGCGTTGCCATTCGAAGAGCTTGCCGTGGACGTGGCGGATCGCCTCATCGCCCCACCATGATCGTCGCGGTTCCACCGGCGACCAATGAGGGGAGGATCGCCCGGTTATCGCCGCTCCCGGGCAACCGCAACGTCAGGCCATCGAGCGCACGATCGGAACCGTTCGTCACGGTCAGCCGCGTCCCACCGGCGACCGGCACAGTCGTCAAATTGACTCGCCGGGTCGCCACACCGTACGTGGCGATCTCGCTCACCGGCGCGATCCAAAGACCCTGATCGCGCTGCGACGCGGCGTAATCGACGACACGCGACCAGATCACCTGTCCGCCCTGCTCCAGCGCTTCGTTCGGGTGGTTCCAGAGGCTGTGGTAACCGCGTAGCGCTAGCGTGACATCGATCCGTGCCAACGCCTCGTCCTGCGCTTCGACGTGCGAAGCGAGATAGTAGTCCGGGAACACGATCAAGCTCGGCTGACCCTTAACCCGATCGAGTTCATAGGGATGGGGCAGTGGCTGCGCCTGGGTCTGATACAGCCGTGTCAACACCGTCATCCCGACGCGCTCGAAGACGGCCCAGAACGGCGCATCGAGGCTGTTACTGCTGGTCCAGGGGAACGCGAACGATCTCGCGGGCGGCAGGCCGAGAGCCATTGCCGAACGATTCCATTGATCCAAATCCGCGCCGAGTTGCTCTGGTGTGACCCCACGCACGTAGAGGTGTCCGAACGTATGCGAGGCGATCTCGTGACCCGCGGCAGCCAGCTCGCGTGTCTCCGAGGCGAAGTACCATGCCGGTGCCTGCGCCTCGGTCGAGCACGGATCATCGCCATACCACGGGTGTGTGCGCCACCAGTCGCTACCCCAACCATTCGCCATATTCGCGTTACGATAGATCGGATCACCGAGGAACTTCTGGCAAGTCGGATTGCCCTCGATCAGGTTGTAACCGGTCGAGTAAAAGGTTGCTTTGATGTCGTAACGCGCGAAGAGCGTGGCGAGAAATCCTGCGCCATCGCGCATCCGTCGGCCCTTATCCTCGGCTTGGGCAACCGAAGGCCCGCCATCGGCGCGCAGACCGATCGTCGCGCCCTCCCCCTCGCCGCTGCTACGCGAGTGGATGAGGCCACCCATCGCCGATTCCCAATCGAAGCTGAAGGCGAGCGCCGCACGCCGACCGTCGGGGAATGGTTCGACCCGCACCCCGGCCACGAGATGCAACTCCAGGTCGGTCACCGCTACCGGCCCATCGCTCGCCACCAAGCACAGGCGCAGCCCCGCCGCGCCCGGCGGTGCGGCGAAGCGTGCCGCCCGCCCCCTAGCGGCGGTGAGCACCGCCTCCTGGGCAACCAGCGGCTCACGCGCGACCGTCTCCCAGCCGAAAACAACGCGCAAGGGTCGGTCGCCGCGCAGGCGTAGTTCGTAGACGCTACCCGGCCACACATCGATCCAGGGACTCTGCGCCGCGGCCCCTGCCTCCAACCGCAATGAACCTGGCGAGGCTTGCCCTTTGCCCTGCACCAACGACCAGAGCGCGCGCGCCCCACCGGTTGTCTCGACCGCGAACGGTGCGGCGTAGTTCTCCGCGGCTGCCCCGGTGCCGGTGGCGGCTGCGACCGATCGCGGGGCAACAGGAAGGAAGGGCGAAAGGAGGAAGACGCCGAGCAGCCCAATAGCAGGTAGCGTTCGGGGGCGTGGACGACGCCAGAGCAAGGGGAGCCAATAGATGCCGACGGCAAGGAGCAGCGCGACAATCACGATCGTGATTAGCGGCGCGGCCGACCACCAGCGGATCGGCAGGATGATACCGCCCCGATGCGCCAGATACCGTGGGATC
>DATCMP010000425.1:0-9320 GCA_036563365.1 Thermomicrobiales bacterium | reverse complement strand
GGGTTCGAACATCACCACCGCCGCGGTCACGTTGTCGGTCGAGCCCTGTTCCAGCGCGAGATCGATCAGCGCCTGACTCGCCTCCTGCGGCGGTTTCTGCAAAACCAGGGTGGCGACATCGGCCGGCTCGACCGAGCCATGCACACCATCGCTCACCAGAACGACCCGATCCTCCGGCAAGAGGCGGATCTCGAAGACGTCAACATCGACCTTCGGCCGGTGCCCGAGCGCCCGCGTGATGATATTCCGGTAGTTGCTGAGCCGCGCCTCGTCTTCGGTCATCACCCCGCCCGCCACCTGCTCGGCGACGAGCGAGTGATCGCGCGTGATCTGGGTCGCCTGCTCGGCGCGGACGAGATAGGCGCGGCTGTCCCCGACATTCGCGACGGTCAGGTTATCGCCGACCACAGCAGCGGCGACCATCGTGGTGCCCATCGAGCCGCCGCCTTCGCCGTTGATCGCCTCCTCCATGATCCGCGCGTTGGCGTTCTTGAACGCTTGCTGCAACATCACGACGGTATCGGCAGCGCCTTCGCCATTCTCCGGGGCATAGAAGCTGGAGAAGAGGGTCTCGATCGCCAACTTGCTGGCGACCTCGCCACGCTCGTGGCCGCCCATACCATCGGCCACGGCGATCAGGAAACCATGCGAAACGGCCCGCTCCGAATCCGGCTCCGAGAGCGAAAACTCATCCTCGTTATGGTCCCGCACCCGCCCGGTATCGGTGGCGGCCCCGGCGAGCAGCTTGCCCATCCGCTCCCTCTCTACGCCCTTATCGCTCTCGTCATCCCGCATCTTGCAACGCCGGATAGTAGCACAAGCGGGCGATGTGACGCAAAGCCAGCGCGCCAACGGTACCGACCCACGCCGTCGAGAATACGGATGTTACAATCTCACCGAGTATCGCGGAGAAGCAGAAGCGTCGCGCAACCGGCGGGCGACCGAAGTGGAGGAGGAACAGCGGAGATGGTCGAGCGGCGCTATATGGGGCACAGCGGATTGCAATCGGTGGGACAACTACCCGCGCGCGGCTCCGGCCCGGGGCGGATCGAGATCGACCACTTCATGCGCGCCTACCACACCACCCTCCAGTCGTCGGGGGAGGTGCAACTCCGCGCCCTCAGCGAGTCGTATCTCGCCATGGAATCGGCCCTGCATATCGGTGCGCGCGAAGCGTGGCCCGATCTGTCGGCGATCACCTACTCGACCTTGCGGCTCCCCGCCCAGATCGCCGGCGTGCGCCTGATCCTCCTCGGGCAATCCGAGACGGTCTTCGCGCGCGCGGGATACCCGAACGTCCTCAACTGGCAACGGGTCAGCGCCCCCGGACGCCGACGGCTGATGCTCTATGACGGCATCGACACCCTCGCCGTGATGATCGCGTCCCCTTCCGACATCGATGATCTGATCCCGATGCTCCTGGCTTACGAGATCGAATGGAACAAGCTCCACCGCCTCCTGCTCGCCGCGCCCACCCTGCGGGCCACGTTGCTGGCGAACAGCGACGTCGGGCCGCCGTTCGCGGAGATCGTCGCGGCGGTGCAGGAAGCACTCGGGCTCAACGACGACGACTGGCAGCGGCTGCGCCTCCTCTGGGACGGACACGGCCTCGCGCAACTCGCGCGGATCGCGGCGACGAAGAAACATTTCGCCATCCGCATCCTCGGCGGCTCCACCACGGACTACGACAAGGTCACCGGGCAGTGGTGGCATCACCTGCGCGACGCCACCCTCGATGCGGGCGGGCCGGACCTGGAGATGTATCCCGGCCCGCTCTACTTCGTCTCCTCCAACACCCACAGTCTGGTCAACCTCCTCTCGGGCTACGCGGCGGAACACGAGGACGAGCTCGTCGAGTTCATCCGCGCGGGACACCCCGATTTGCTGACCGAATACGCCTCGATCCAGGCGCAAGAGGTGCCGAGCAGCCGCGAAAACTTCCTGTATTATGTCGCCAAGAAATACCTGCAAGGGCCGGGTAAGGAGCATCTGCGCGCCGCCCGCACGCAGCTCGAACGGTCGGTCGGGATCACCCACATCACCAGCCGCCACCTGCTCGACATCCACGCCCAGGTGATCGAGTTAAGCAAGCTCGACCCGGCCCGCCTCGACCCCCGCCTGCGCGCCCTCCCCGACCTGGAACGGTTGCGCGAGAGCAGCGCCGTCATCCTCAATATCGATTACCCGCTCGGCTGGGCCGCGTACCAGATCCTGCGCGCCGTCTCGCGCCACCTGACCGATCTGCGCGGCCTCTATGTGATGGGTAAGGCGGCGACATTCAACGGCCGGATCGGCGACGTGATGATCGCCGACCACTTCTACGACGAGCATTCGGGCAATACCTATCTGCTGCGGAATCAGTTCATCGCGCAGGATGTCGAGCCGTATCTGGTCTATGGCTCGGTCCTCGACCACCAGCGCGCGGTCGCCACCTACGGGACTTTCCTGCAGAGCGAAGGGTACATGGACCTCCTTTACCGGGATGGTTACACGATCCTGGAGGCGGAGGCCGGGCCGTACCTCGACGCCGTCTACGAGGACACCTACCCGACCCGCTATCCCACCGGCGAGGTCGTCAACCTCTTCGAGGCCCCGTATGAGGTCGGCTTCATCCATTACGCCTCGGATACGCCCTACTCGAAGGGGCAGAATCTCGGGGCGAAAAACCTCTCGTACACCGGGATGGACCCCACCTACGCCAGCACCCTCGCTATCGCCCGCCGGATCTTGCAGCGCGAGCTAGAGGCGCTTGGGCGACAATAAACGTATCCCAAACACCCTTACGGCACAGAAGATCGCACACACTTGCCCCCTGCCGCAGCGAAATCGCGGCAGGGGGCAAGTAATTCTTGGCGAATAGTTGTCGTCAGGCGAGCACGACCTGCCCCGCGACATCGTTGACCGCAACGGCCAGCCGACGTACCCCCTCGGCGATCTGCTCCGGGGTCAGCGCGCAGAACGGCAACCGCAGGAAACGCTCGCCATCGCTCGGCGTCGGGAAAAAACCGCGCCCGTCGCTCAGGCTCAGGCCGACCTCGGCGGCGCGGCGTTGCAGCGCCTCGCTCGTCACCCCAGCAGGCAGGTTGATCGAGAGGAAGAAACCGCCGTCCGGCTCGATCCAGCTGGCGTCGGGCAGGAATTCGCGCAGCGCGTCGCCGGTCGCGATCAGGCGCGGGCCGTACAAGGCCCGCAAGGTCTCCAACTGCGGTTCGAGCCAGCCCCGCTGGCAGAACTCGTAGACCGTCGCCTCGCCGATCAGGTTCGGGGTGATGTAGGTGTCGTTCGCCACCTGGGCGAGCTTCGCCAGCGCCGCCTTATCGCCCACGATGTAGCCGACGCGCACGCCGGGGCTGATCTGCTTGGTGAACGACGACATGTGCAGCGTGCGCGCCGGGACCAGCTCGGCCAGCGAGGGCAACTGCTCGCCGCGATAGCGCAGCGGGCGGTACGGCGCATCTTCGAGCAACCAGAAGCCATGCTGCTCGGCCAGCGCGGCGATCCGTTCGCGCTTGGCGAGCGACAGCGTCGCGCCGGACGGATTCTGGAAATCGGCGATCAGGTAGAGGAGTTTCGGCACACCCTGTTCCAGCGCCGCTTCCAACGCCGCGAGGTCCGGGCCATCGGCTTCCATCGGGATCCCGACCGGGCGCACGCCGTGGCGACGGAGCAAGGTCAGCGTCCGGTCGTAGGTCGGCGATTCGACAAAGACCACATCGCCCGGCTGCAGGAGCCCCAGCGCGATGAATTCGACGATCTGCAGCGACCCGTTCGCCAGCAGCACCTCATCGGCGGAGACGCCGTGCCGCGCGCCGAGCCATTCGCGTAGCGGTCCGAATCCCGCACCTTTGCCATACTGCATCACCGTCGCGCCATGCGGCCCGCGAATGATCGCCGCCGCGCACTCCGCGACCTGTTCCAGCGGGAAACTCTCGATCGCCGGCACCCCGCGGGTGAAATCGATCGTCCCCGTACCGCCCGCCGTCATGACGCCTCCCTCATCGACTCGCGCGACTGCTCGCTCGGCCCGGTGCCTTTCACCGCGCGAAGTATGCGCCACCGGGAACCGAAACGGCAACGGTAGCGTGCCCGTTTGTCCTTTCGCTACGATGATACGATAGGCGTTATGTGACGCATCGCTGGCGGCGTTGGGCGACTGTCTCCGGGAAAGGAAGACGGATGATGCAAGAAGAGATCAAGCCCGATCTAGCCCGGTACGAGGCGAACCGACAAGCCTGGAATGCCGCGACCCAGGCCCACAACAGCCACAAAGCCGATCAAGCGGCCTTCTTCCACGGGGGCGGCAGTACCCTTTTCCCCGAAGAGCTTGGCCTGCTTGGCGACATTTGTGACCGCACGATTGTCCATCTGCAATGCAACGCGGGGCAGGATAGCCTGAGCCTCGCCGCGCGCGGCGCGCGGGTCACTGGTGTGGACATCAGCGACTACGCGATCGAGTTCGCGCGGCAACTCGCCGCCGATACAGCTATCGCCGCGACGTTCGAGCGCTCAGACATCTATGCCTGGTTCGCCGAGGCGCAAGCGGCGGGCCGACAGTTCGATATCGCCTTCTGCTCCTACGGCTTCCTCTGCTGGCTCTCGGATCTGCGCGGATGGGCACGCGGGATCGCTAGTGTGTTGAAGCCGTGCGGGCGCTTCGTGGCGGTCGAGTTCCACCCGTTCTCGATGATCTTCGACGACGATTGGTCACGGACAGATGACTACCCGACCGGCGGACAACCGCTGGATTGGCGCTCGGGGGTGGGTGATTATGTTGCCATCTCCGGTGACGGGTTGACGCCATCCGGCTGGATAGAGGGGATCACCGACTTCCGCAACCCGCATCCAGGCCATGAATGGTCGTGGGGCCTTGGGGAGGTTGTCACCGCGCTGATCGAAGCCGATCTCACCCTGGAAACGTTGCGAGAATACCCCTACAGCAACGGCGAGAGGCGCTTCGTGGGGATGCGTGAAGGGGAAGGGAAGCGGATGTACCCGCCAGCGGGTATGCCCGCGGTGCCGCTGATGTTCGGCCTCACCGCGCGGCGCAATGCGGCACCCGTGGCGCACGAGTCGCCCGGCACCGGTGGGGCGCCATAGCCGCAGATCCGCGAGAACGGCGACCCTATGGGTGATGCAGCCACCGGCCATGATCCCAGGTTTTTCGCCAACATCGAGAGTTGACAGGATTAGACCGGCGACGAACAGAGCACGGTGATCAGCCGCAGCACCCGATAGGCGTTGAGCATATCCGCCCGCGTAAAACGGACGGTGCGTCCATCGACGCGGACGACATCATCGATCAGCGCGGCGAGATCGGCGTAGACGGGCCGGGCCAGCATGACCTCGACCTCGGTCGGGGTGGTCACGCGCAGCGGCGGCACGTCAGGCCGCTCACGGACCGCGCGTGCCGCCGCCTCGCGTAATTTTGCCCGCGCGACGTTCGGGTGCAGGCTCTCGGCGGCGACGTGGGCGCGGCTCTCCTTGACCTGGACGGTGATCACCCGCTCGCCCAGGGCTTCGCGGGCCTCCTCGACGACCGTCTGATCACCGGCGACGAGGACCACCGGCACACCGTGCGCCCCCGCCACCGCCGCGTTCAGGCCGAGTTCGCCGAACGACAGCCCATTGACCCGCACATCCAGGATCGTGCCGATAAAGGTGTGGCTGAGCGCCGCCGGTGCCGCGCCAGCGCGCCCGTGTACACCGACGAACATCGCCAGATCGTAGCCGTTCTCGACGCCATCCATCATCCCCATCATCTTCGGCTTCCCCCGGCTGAGCGTGGCGCGCTCATCGAGGTCTTCGGGGATCATATTCCGATACGTGCCATGCACGTCGGCGACCGTGACCCTGGCCTCGGGATCGGCGTCGAAGATCCCGGCCACGACCGCGTTCGCCTCCTGGGTCATCAGGCGGCGGGCGCGCTCATATTCGGGGTTGCCGCGCTCGCCCTCGTCGTTATGCACGACGCCCGCCACCCCTTCGATATCAACCGTGACAAAGACCCGCATCGCCCCCCCCTGTTCTGGCATCAACCGTCGGGCTTGGAGTTCTCATCGGCGCTTCCGTTGAGCGTCATAGACCATCGTGCTCATCGCTCCTCAAGGCGTCCGATGCCACACTGCGGGCACCGTGGTTCCTGGCCCACCGGCGGTGTCAGCAGCGTTCCATTGCCGCAGACAGGGCACTCCGTCGCAGCAGTTTGGCCTGCGGCGCGCAGGAGTCCGGCAAGCCCTCTCGCGAGGCGACCTGCTTGCCCGTGACGCGGCCCGAGTGGCACACCGAACGGTGGGCGCGGTGCTCGTTGTGCGCCGACGATCACATCGCCCACTTCGCCGCAGATCGCGCAATAGCGCCGCGCCAATTGTCACCCATCGGCCATCCGCCGCGGTGCGGCGGTCGTCACCGTCAAGCCGCAATGATCGCAGGCCAGTAGATGCTCCATGGTCACGCCCCGACCTCCGCCGCGTCATTCCCCGCCGACCATGCTAAAGTACGACCCGGCAGAGAGCAACCGCCTCAGCTGTGACAGCTTACACTGACGACCGACAAGCGTTAACTGACGCCTAAAACGTGGAGCGATCATGACCGATTTGCCGCTCATCCTCTTCGATATCGACGGCACGTTGCTCCGTTCCGGCGACCCGACCCACGCCCGCGCGGTCCGCATGGCCTGTCAGGAGTTCTTCGCGATCGACGCGACCGCGCCGATCCCCGCCGAGGTCGATCTCTCTGGGCGCACCGATCGGCGAATCGTGGTCACGCTCCTCGCGGCCTATGGCATCCCCGCTGGAGAAAGCGAGCCGCGCCTGCCCGAAATGTTCGCCTTCATGGAAGCATACGTCGCCCGCGAGATGGGGCAACTCCGCGAGCGGGTCCTCCCCGGCGTGGTCGGTTTGCTCGACGTGCTCGTGGCGCGGGATCTGGCAATCGGCCTAGTCACCGGCAATCTGCCCCGGATCGCCGAGATCAAGCTCACGGCAGCAGGCATCTGGGAACCATTCACCCGCCAGAGCGAGATCATCGGCGGCTTCGGCCACGCCTCCGTCGAGCGCGACGATCTGCCGCCGCTCGCCCTGGAGATTGCCACGAGGACCCTTGGTCGCCCGGTCACTGGCTCCGACGCGGTGATCATCGGGGACACCCCGCACGACATCACCTGCGGCAAAGCGTGCGGCGCGCGGACACTCGCCGTCGCCACCGGCCGCTTCGGGCTCGACGCCCTGCAAGCGTATGGTCCCGATCTGCTCTTGCCCGATCTCAGCGACCGCGATCGGATCATGGGGTTCCTGCTCAAGGATCGCGTCGCCTGATGCCGGTGCCGCCGAGTCCCGGCGTGGGCTCGGCGGTTATTCGCCCGGCTCGGGGCCGGTCGCGGGCATACAATCCCCCGGTTGGTCGGCTGGCACGTAGCGATAGACCGCGTAGTAGCTGGGCAAGTCCCAGTAGAGTTCGCGCAGGCGATACCGTTCGCTGATCCGCTGAAACGGTCGGCGATCCCGCATCTGCCAGCATTCATCGCGCGTCATGATAATCAGTGGCAACGCTTCGCGATCCCCCGGCGCGGCGGCACCCGCCAGGCGATCGATTTCCGCGCGCGTATTGTGCGGCGAGGCGTGCGGAGTCGGTTCGAGATCGAGCAGCAAATCGAAGATCTCACGCACATCCGCGCCGTCCTTGAGATCCACCGACGCGAACTTCCGACCGATGACGACCGGCGTGCGCGCCCCCCGCGCCGCGCGCACGAAATCGACCGTCGCGAGGATCGAGGCATTTGCCGGATCTTTCGCCGCTTCATGCGCGTAGTAGCGAAAGAGCGGCTGTAATGGATAGGCCACCAGCAGCCCCGCCAGGACCGCGAAGACGCCCAACAACCCCTGACGCAGGGCCGGGAACCGGGGTGGTCGCGGCAGGACGCGCGCGATCAGGCCGAACAGACCGGCCAGCGCGACCGCTGCGGCGATAAAAGCCAACGGTAACAGGAACGTCAGGTAGCGCCCGGTCAACATGTAACGGTCCCACGATTGACCATACGCTTTATTGAAGGCGGGCATGATCAGCGCGGTGGACAGCAGCGCACACAGGGCCAGCGGCTGCCGCCGCCACACCAGCACACCGATCCCCACCAGGCAGAGGGTGACGATCAGCAGGAGATGCGGCGAGGTGAGATAGTGCCAGCGCACCTCCGGTATCCGCATCGGGTTACTGACCATCCGCGTCAGGGAAAGGCCGAGGTCGGTCAGATTCTGTACATATTTCTCCCAACTCAGCGCCGTTTCGTAGGCGTAGTCGCGCCGTGTCTGCACCCGCCGCACACCCGCCAACTCGTTCATCAGGTTGTAGATCAGGACCGGACTATAGGCGATCAGGCCCATGAGCGGCGCGAGCCAGGGCCAGGGCGTGCGGAAGATCCGCCACGCCCGCGCGCGCCAGACGACGAGCAGCACCGTCAGCCCGAGCGCGGGGGCTAGCACGATCGTCCCGACGTGGGTGTGCAGCACCAATCCATAACAGAAACCGGCGAGCAGGAGCCAATAGCCGCCGCCGCGGAGCGTCAAAGGGCCACCCCATAACGACGTGTCACCGACCTCGTTCGCTCGCGCCCATCGGACCACGCCATTCAGGTAGAGGGTCAGCGCCAGAAAGGTCAGCGTGGCGTAGAACGGCGTCGTGGAGTTCTGCCAGGCAACATGGCTATTGACGATGATATGCTGCGGCGCGGTCGCCAGCAGCCCCGCCCCGAGCAGGCCGACGGCGCGATCGGCGAGGGCACGCCCGAGCAAATACGTCAGCACGACGGTCAGCGCGCCGAAGACCATCACGATCGCGCGGGGCAAGATGATCGACGGCCCGAAGAGCCACAGGCACAAGGCGACGAAATAGGAATGCAACGGGCCGTAATAGCGATCCGAGGCGGTCAGCGGGAAGATCTCGCCGCGCCAGATCGCCAGCGACCACTCCAACTCGACCGTCTCATCGGTGAAATGCGGCAACCGCAAGAGGTACGGCCAGCGAATCGCCAACGCGCCGAGGAAGAGCGCGCCCATAATCAGCGCCTCCCCCCAACGGGAAGCAAAAAATGACCCGATGTTGGCCGAGGAAATGGTTATCCGCTGCCTGCGCCGCTTCTTCCGTGGACGCCTCGCGCGCGACGGTTCGACATCGGACACAATATGCCGCCCTGTCGTCATCATCCGCTCTTCATTCGTCCGCGATTCCCGTGATTGTCGGTATGGCATGACACTGGGAGCGGGGTATACGGACAAGCCGCCGACAACAGGATCCGCAGCTCTGTTGTGCGCTCGCTCGGCTGGCTTACC
>DATCMP010000423.1:0-6401 GCA_036563365.1 Thermomicrobiales bacterium | reverse complement strand
CACGCTGTTGCGTCGCCGCTGGAGAAGGATGTTGACCAGTTCGCGCAGCGGTGTGGCGCGCTCGGACACGCGCGCCCAGGTCGCGCCCTTCGCCATCGCGACGAGGTCAGCGACGATCGCCGTATTCCCCTCGCCGGCGATGCTGCCCTTGCCGCCGTTGATCTGCGTCAGTGCGTCGCTGATCTGCTCGGTGCTGATGTTGAAGCGCTTGAGGATCGCGCTCGTCGGCCCCTCGACCGCCATCAAGGCGGCCAGGAGATGATCGGTGCCGACCCAGGCGAGGCGGTAGTTGTCGGCGATGATCCGCGCGCGATCGAGGACCAGCGATAGATTCGAGGAGAGGGCCACGCGCTGTCCGCCATCGGCCTCGAAGAAGAGATCCGACGGAGGGACGATACTCGGCAGGGCGAGATAACTCTCCACCGAGGCGCGCAGCGCGAAAACATCCACCCCGAAGTGGAGCAGGATCTTGTTGGCGTTGCCATCGGCCTGATTGAGCAGCGCCAGCAGGAGTTGCTCGCTGGTCAGCGCCCGCGCGTTATACCGCCGCCCGATGACCACGGCCATATTCAAGGCGCGGATCGCCGAGACCGAGAAGGTATGGAGATCGAGGACATCGGATGTTTTAGGCTGCATAAGGCGATTATCCAGTCGGTAGTCGGTGGTCGGTAGCAATTAGCCGATAGTCGATAGCGGCGGTTGTCCGAGCGGCAGACGCCGCACCATCTACGTGCCACCGGCCACGCCGGTGTCACCAAGGGCGGCTAGGGTAAGTATATCAGGCGGGGAATGGGTGACCGCGCGGATACCTAAGGGCCGTTGCGATGTTGCTTCGTCGCGCGTGGATCGAGGCGCCGTTGATGGACCGTCACCAATGGTTGGAACCCCAGCCCTTGCCAGGCGCGGAGCGCACCGCGATTCGCCGGGAGGTAGGTGACGAAGAGACCGCGCGCCTCGTGCCGCTCCGCGAGTTCCGCGAGCGCGGCGACAAGCGCGCGGAGGACACCTCGCCCGCGCGCCTGCGGCTCGACGAAGGCGCTGTCGATGTAGATGCAGGGCGTTGGCGTGGTCGAGGGCATCCAGTGTCCGAGGTCGGTGAGGGGGAATGCACTCAGCCCGCCGAGTGGCACGCCGCCTGCCTCGGCGAGCAGGATAAAGGTGCTCGGATCGGCGAGGTGTCCCGCCATGCTTTGCCTGCGGTCGGCATCGAGGTCGGGCGGCGCGAAGGCAAAGATCGGGGCCAGGTGGTGGAAGTGCGCCTCGGCCAAGGTGAAATGTGCCGCGACATCGAGATCGGCGGGACCACCTCGGCGCACCGTCAGCCCTGCTGTGGCGGGCGGGGACGCGCCAATCGGCAGGAAGGCGTAGCGATCCTGCCGGGCGAAACCGAGGTCGAGCCAGAAGTCGGCGGTGTCATCGCCGTCCCGCACGGCGAGCATCTGGGCATCCGCACCGCGCGATAGCCCCCACGCTGCGAGATCGGCATAGAGGTTGGTTAACAGCCCCGCGTCCCGCGGATCGGCCAACCCCCAGTCATCGCCGCCAATGCTGAGGAAGTGGTCGGGCGCGTAGGCGCGGTAGCCCGAGTTGCGGGACAGGTGGACCTCGCTGGCGATCAGGTAGGCGGCGATCTCTTCGCCGCGCAGCGCCACCACCGCGTGCGATTGTGCCGCATTATTGGCGATGAACGCGCGTAGCCACGTTTCCACGACCGTGCGCCGCTGATCGAGCGGGCGTTGCCAGGTCGCGTGGTCGAGGACGTTCAGCGCTACGCGGCGCTGATGTGCCTCCCAGGTGGCAAGCAGCGCCGGGATCTGCCCCGGCGTGAGGGGTTGGAGCGTGGCCTCGGCGTGTTTCACCAGGGGCCGAAGGCGTTGGGGAGGAGTTCGGCCATCGTGAAGGTCTGGCGGTCGCCGCGCAGATTGGCGCAGAAGACGACGCATTGCGGCCCGAATTCGGCGAGGACTTGGCGGCAGGCCCCGCACGGTGTCGGCGGGGTCGCACCTTTGGCGACGACCGCAACGGCCAGGATCGTCGGCCCTCCGGAGGCGGAGCCTAGCTGTCCGGCGGCGCGGGCAGCAAAAATGGCGGTTCGTTCGGCGCAGTTCGTCAGCCCATAGGAAATATTCTCGACGTTGCAGCCGGATATGATCTCGCCTTGCGAGGTCAGCAGCGCTGCGCCGACCCGGAAGCGCGAATACGGGGCATAGGCGCGGAGCCGCGCGACCCGCGCGGCGGTGAGCAGCGCCTCCTGCTCTGCAGGTGTGATCGGCCGCGCCGCTGTCGGTCGCCGTCGGCTCGTCCCCATCGTCCGTCTCCCCCTGTATGCTCGCCATCGGCCTGCTTGCCGCCCCACTCGTGTAAGTATCTGGCGGTGGCGGGGACGGATGCAAGGGGCAAGGCGTCTCGCTGCCTGGCGCGCCATGTCCCATAGAGGAGCGGGGCCAAGGCAATTGCCTTGGCCCCGCTGCTTATCGTTACTCTAGACGGGAGTTTCTGGTTAACCCTGCCGAGTCCAGTTCGCGATGTTCCAATAGTCCACATCCCAGGTGGAGTAGTTGATATTCTGCAGCGAATTGGCGCGCCCATAGACGCTCTTGCGGTTGACGATCGACAGATGGATGAAGTTCTGAATGACGAGGTCGTTCATCTTGATGAACAATTGCGCCCGCTTGGCGTCGTCCAATTCCGTCTTCGCCGACTCCCAGAGCTTGTCGTACTCGGCATTCTGCCAGCGGCTGCGATTGCCAAGCGACCAGTTGTTGGCCTTCTGATCGACGTACGCACCATGCCAGTTCGCCATATACGACTGCGGATCGGGGGAAGTGTTGCTGGAGGTGTACATCTCGATGTCGGCATAGAAGTGCGCTGCGGTATCAGGGTTGCCCGCGTCGGAGGAGAAGAAGACACCAGCATCGATACTCTTCAACTCCGTCTTGACACCGATCTTCTCCCAGCCATCCTTGATGATCTGCTGCGTTTTCTGCCGGACCTGATTGACGGTGGTCTGGTAGAGGACACTCAGCTTCACATCACCCTTGGCGCGGTAGCCGTCGGAGCCCTTCTTGTATCCGGCCTCCTCCAATAAGGCATTCGCCTTGTCGAGGCTGAACTCGGTTTTGTTGTTCTTCGAACTGTACTGGGGCGGATCGTAGAGGATGTTCACGCCGGGTTCGCCCGCGCGTCCGTAGATCCCATCGATGACCGATTTCCGATCGGAGGCCAGATCGAGCGCCTGTCGCACCTTGATGTCGGTCAGGAAGGGATGGGGGGCCTTCAAGCTCGACCGCTCGCCATCGACTTCCTTGTTCGGGTCGGTCAGGTTAATCAGCAGGCGCTCGATCCCGCCGCCCGGCGCGAACTGGGCGACCCCTCTGCCACCCGTCTCGAGCTGCTTGAGGATCGAATCCTCGACCTGCAGGTTCCAGGCGTAATCGTAGTCGCCGGTCTGTAAGACAGCACGCGCCGCCGAAGTGGCATCGCCGCCACCCTTCAGTTCGACCCGATCGAAGAACGGCTTGTTCGGCTCGCGGTAATTCGGATTGATATCGTAGATGACGGCATCGCCCGGTTTGAACTCGAGCACCTTGTATGGCCCGGTCCCGACCGGTTTGAGGTTATTCGGGGAGTTGCGTGCGTTCACGCCCTTATCGCCTTCAAAGATATGCTTCGGCAGGATATTGCCGGCAGCACCGAAGAACGGCAGGAACCAACCCGGCGTGACATCCTTAAAGTTGATCTTCACTGTGAGCTCGTCGATTTTCTCGACCTTGGCGATAGTGCTGTACTTGGCGATGCTGGTGGCAGCGGTCTTCTCATCGACGATGTAGTCGTAGGTGAAGACGACGTCATCGGCGGTGAGCGGTTTGCCGTCGCTCCACTTCACGCCCGGCTTCAGCTTATAGGTCACGCTCTTGCCGTCCGCCGCCAGGCCACCATTCGTATCGGTCGGGACCTCGGAAATGAGGACGGGGATGATGTTACCCTGACTGTCGATCGTGGCGAGCGGCTCGTAAACAATCCGCCCGATCAGATCATCCTTGGTGCCCGAGGAGAGGTGCGGGTTATAGGTGACCGGTGCCTGCGATTGCAGGATCTTGACGGTCCCGCCGCCGCCGCGTTTGGTCGGACCACCAGCGGCTGTCGTAGGTGACGCTGCGCTGGAGGCTGCCGGGGTCACCGCCGCGCTGGTCGCCGCGCGGGTTGCGGTCGTCGCCGCCGTCACCGTCGCGCGGGCACTGCCGGTGTTGATCCCGGCGCTCGTCGGTACCGCCGTCGGGGCGGTGGAGGCGACCGGTGCGGCGGTTGTCGGTGTGGTCGTCGCGCCGCCGCAGGCCGCCAGTGCCCCCGCGATGACGGAGGTTGATGCGCCGAGTGCCACGGCGCGGGTGACGAATTGACGCCGGTTGAGCCGTCCGCTCGCTAGGTCCCGGGTGATAGTACGCAGCGATGGATTCTCGCGCTCGCTCATGATCGTTCTCCCTCTCATATGGTGCGCCGTTTTGCCAACTCATCGGTAGCGCCCTCGCCGCAGCGAGGTATTGGGGAACAAGAGAGCCGGGTAGCACAACACGACCGACAAGCGGTGCCGACGGTGGCCTACCCGAGAACGATCATCACGGATCGCGCGTATCTACAGCGATGTACGGGGATGAAGGTATGTCCGTCGGGCTCCGCGTACACGTTGCGGAGCCCGACGGCGTGGGCTAGTTGGAGCCTACTTCTTGACCCAGTTGGCGATGTTCCAGCTTTCGCAGTCCCAGGCGGTCACGGGACCGGTTTGCAACCCCTTCGCCTTGGACGAGACTTGCTGGCGATAGACCAGCGGGATCGCCGCGTAGTCCTGGATGAGAATGTCGTTGGCCTTGATGAAGAGCTGTGCCCGCTTCGCCGGATCGAGCTCCTTCTCGAGCTGATCAATCGTCGCGTCGTAGTCCTTGTTGGACCAGCGACCGTAGTTCCCGAGGGACCACTGATTCGACTTCTGCGCGATCTTCGCGGTGGTGAGGTCTTCCATGTACGCGAACGGCTCAGGGGTCGAGTTGCCGTTCGTGAACATCTCGACATCGACGTAGCACTTGGCGGCGGTGTCGGTATTGCCGAGGTCGGAGGAGAAGAAGACCGCCGAATCGGCCGACTTCAACTCGACCTTAATGCCGATCTTCTCCCAGGCATCCTTGATGATCTGCTGGGTCTTCTGGCGCACGGTGTTCACCGTGGTGTAGTAGACCAGGCTCAGTTGTACGCCGTTCTTGGCGCGGTACTGGCCACTCTTGACCCACCCGGCCTGATCGAGGATCTGATTCGCCTTGTCGATGTTGAACTCCGACTTGTTGTTCGGCGAGTTGAAGGTGGCGGGGTTGTAGAGGAAGTTGTCGGCGATCGCGCCGCCCTGACCGTAGCCAACATCGACGATCGTCTTCTTGTCGCAGGCGAGGGCCATCGCCTGGCGCACGGCCTTGTCGGTCAGGAACGGGTGCGGTGTGTTCTTCTCGGAGCGCTGCCCGTCCACTTCCTTATTCGGATCGCTGAAGTTGATGATCAGGCGCTCGGAGTTCGGGCTGGGGACCGCGAAGACCTCGCCCTTCGCACCGGTCTGCTGGAGCTGGTTGAGGATCGCCGCCTCGACCTGGAGGTTCCAGCCGTAATCGTAGTCGCCGGTCTGGATGACGGCGCGAGCGGCCGAGACGGCGTCGCCGCCGCCCTTCCACTCGACCTTGTCGAAGAACGGCGCGTTGGCGTCGCGGAAGTTCGGGTTGATCTCGTAGGTGACCGCATCGCTCGGCTTGAAGCCGCCCTGCACGACCCGGTATGGGCCGGTGCCGATCGGCGCGAGGTTCGCGGCGAAGTTCTTCGCCGCCTCGCCCTTCCCGGCGCTGAAGATGTGCTCGGGGAGGATAACGCCACGATAGCCGCCGACGAACGGGATGAACCAGCCCGCCTGCGAAGACTTGAAGGTGATCCGCACGGTCGTGTCATCGACCGCTTCGACCTTGTCGATCGACTTGTAGTCGCCGGTCGTCGTCGCGCCCGTCTTTTCGTCGATGACGTACTGGTAAGTGAAGACGACATCCTTCGCGGTGAAGGGCTGCCCGTCGCTCCACTTCACGCCCGACTTCAGCTTCCAGGTGACGACCTTCTGGTCGGCCGAGAGCCCGCCGTTCGCCGGGGAGGGGATTTCCGACGCGAGGATCGGGATGAACTTGCCGTCGCCATCGATCGTCGCCAGCGGCTCGTAGACCAGGCGTGAGGCATCCTGGTCCTTGGTGCCCTGCGCCAGGTGGGTGTTGAGAATCGTCGGCGCCTGCCAGTAGAGGATCTTCAGCGTGCCGCCGCCGCCGCGCTTGCCGGGGTTGGCCGGTGGAGAAGCGACTGCGACGCCGCCTGCGCTACCACCAGCC
>DATCMP010000217.1:0-5566 GCA_036563365.1 Thermomicrobiales bacterium | reverse complement strand
TGCGCACGGTCGAGCTGCGCTCGCAACTCTACCGGCTGGTCTCGATCCTGAAGGCGCGGGGCCGGGACGCGGACCGCGCCATCCGCGAGTTCCGCCTCACCCCGGCGGGGATCGTCCTGGCCGAGACGAGCGCGGGGGCCGAGGCGATCATGGGGGGCAGCGCCCCGGAGGACGGCGATGGCGCGGACCCTGCTGGTCGTTGAGGACGAGCCGAGCATCGCCGACCTGCTGGCGCTCATCCTGGGGCGGAGGGCTATACGGTCGTCGTCGTGGGGGACGGGCGCGCCGCGCTGCGCCGCCTGGCGGAGGCGCGTTACGACCTGATCCTCAGCGATGTGATGATGCCCCACCTCGACGGGCTGGGGCTGGCGCGGGCGCTGCAGGATGACCCGGCGCTGCGCGCGATCCCGCTGATCCTGATGACCGCGGTGCATCGGCCGCTCGACGGGGTGACCGGGTACGCCGCTTTCCTCCCCAAGCCGTTCGACCTGGACCGCCTCCTGGAGACGGTCGCGCGGCTGCTAGACGGCGAGCCCGACGCGTAGTCCCCGCCACGCGGTGTGCAGGGGTGCAGCGCCGAGTGGGTATGTTCGCCCCTAGCTCGCCGCAGCCTCCCCCGCGCCCCCGCGCCAGTACCAGCGCTGGGGCTTCCCGACGATCCGCCCGATGACGCCCTCGGCCTCCAGCGCGGCGAGCTCCCTGGCGACCGTCACGCGCCCCAGCCCGGCGCGGGCGACGATCTGCGGCGTGGTCAGCGCGGTCGAGGAGTGACGCAACATCCCGACGATGATCGCGCGCTTGTCGCGGTGCATCCCGATCGCGGTCCCCATCACTCGCCGTCCGCGATCTCGAAGATGACGTACTCCTGCGCCACCTCCAGCGCCTCGGCGAACGAGCGGCAACCGCGGATCGCGGTCTCCGCCACCTGGCCCTCGTCGGCCTGGTCGTCCTCTTCGAGGCACTTCCTGATCTCGTCGGCGAGCAGCACGCGCTGGGCGCTGCCCTTGATGTTCTCGGCGGCGTCGATGACCTCCTGGGGGATCGGGAACGTGGGGCGGCTGCGGCGTGCCATGGGGGTACTCCTGGGATAAAGCGGTCAAAATCAGGAGTACAGATTAGAACGGGTGTTCTATTAAGTCAATGGGGTATATTTCCTTTTGGCGAACTTTGGTAGACTGCATAACAATGCGTGAATACTAACGCCCAATTCCCTGGAGGAGCAAAATGCAACAGGTTAACTCGAGGCCGCGAGTCTTTGTTAGCTCCACAATCATCGACTTTCGCGATCTGCGCTCTGCCTTAAAGTTTTGGTTGGAAGAATTAGATTTTGAAGTGCAACTTAGCGAATTTACTGATTTTAGCCGCCGCCCAGATCAAGGAACATTTGAGTCATGTTTTGAGGTGATTGCCTCTTGTCAATATTACATATTACTAGTCGGTGGACGACGGGGCAGCAACTATACTGACAATGTGAGCGTGACGCAGCAAGAGTACCGAATAGCTGCGGACTTAGCTAAGCAGGGCAAGATTAGCCCCATTATTTTTGTTCGTTCCGACGTTGCTACGGCCCTTTCAGAGCGCAGTGCAATATCGCGTGCAAGTCGGAATCAGGACGCAGAGGTCGTTGAAGCGCTTGCAGCACCAAGCGGCACCGTGGATGATCCGGTATTCACTAAGGCCTTCATTGATGAGATTAATCGGACGCAATACGGATCTCCCACTCAATATGGACCTTCAGGGTCGATGTGGTACTATCGATTCAGCAACTTTCGCGATATCGCTGATGCATTAAGAGTCAACTTACTTCTACTGCGCCCACTTCGTCGCCAGGCACAACTAGCCAACGTACGATCGGAACTGGAATCTAATCTTTCAGCCCTAATAGATAAACGCAAAGACGGTACGCTTGCACCATTTTATTCCCGTTGGCTTACCCTTGTGCGGCATCTAGTGCCATTACCCCAGCAGACTTTCGGCACGAACGTATGGCTGACGTCTCCTCAGGCAAACCTGGTGGCGGGGTTCTGGTACCTGAGTCCGAGCGCAGACAGACTACATACGACAGCTTTGAATGAAGCTATCCTGTCGGGGGAATTCCTCTATTATGATCAGTCTAGCAAGATGTTGGCGACCACAGAGATTTATGACGCCATGAGAAGCTTATTTACGCTAATCGGAGCATATCGATCTGTGAATTCCATTCTTGCCGGACGCGAATCAGCACGCGCCCAGTTCAATCTCGAGCGGCAGCAGGGACAAGGGGCAAACATCCACGCCGATGATCTCCTCTGGCTTTATGCGGCTCACGATCGAATGCAGGATGTGACGCGACTCTCCATCGCACTTCTTCGTTACATTCTTGACCCCTCAAAACCGTTTAAGCTTCCGCAGATGAATCCTCGATCACCGCTTTCAGGTGAGAGCGAGAAAATCGATGCAGAGCATCCGACCGCAACCGATCTAGCGAACTGGATATTTACTGATGGTGCGACCTTTTAAGAGGCAATAGAAGCCTGAGTAAGAGGTGGGCATTGAATAGCACGCCATGGTGGATCACTCCGGCCACCGCAATTGTAAGCATCATTGCGACTGTAATTGTTGCCATCGTCGGGTTGATCTCTTCATCCCGGCGGGAGCAACGCGCGTGGCAGCGCGAAGATCGCATCCGAAGCGATGAGCGGGAACGTGCAGAGCGGTCTCAATATAACCAGCATCGAATTACTGTATACGCTGAATTTCTTGGAACACTCAATTCATTGATGAGTAAGCGCCCTGAAGATAAGGAGTCCCGCGCCGAGATTTATCAAACTCTCCATAACCTTGACGCAATGGTGGCGATCATCGCTAGCCCTCGTGTAAGCGAGTTGACGCGTGAATTTGTCACACTTGCGATCGCTTTCAATAGGGAATTTTCCAGGCAGACACGGGGAGAAATGGCAGAGTCACTCTATCGGGCGGAGCATGCCGTACTTGCGGCAATGCGCGCAGAACTTGGGATACAGGTTCTGCCGTGGGTAACCATGGATCAACCGGGCAGCACGACAAGACCCGCTTCGCTACCCCCAGATCCACGCACGCGCCCATAGCCGCGCAACAGGAGTGGCGCGCCGAGCCGAAAAGTACCCCTAGATCGGCCACGCCGGTGCGTCATCGATGACGCACCACGCGCTCTCATCGTCGATCCCCGTGTCGTCGCCGTCGCTCAGGTCGGGATCGTCGCGGCAGGTGTCGCAGAGGTTGTGCGGGTCGAGGTCGAACGACTCCTCGCCGCCGTGGAAGTTGCCGCACCCCGCGCAGAAGCCGGTCGCCGCGATGTGCCCCTGGCAGTAGTAGGCGTCGGGCTCGGCCCAATCCTTCGTGCCGTCGAGGTCGGGGAGATAGCACGGCAGGCCGGGCCTGTCGCAGCCCGCCTCGTGGCAGAACCCGGTCGGCCCTTGGGGGCGATCGTCGCGGTACTCGCTGGTCGGGTCACTCATGAGCCGCGCCTGCGATGATCGGCGTCCATGTGCCGCCATCGTCATCGCTGACTAGCGCCGCCACGCGCCCCGAGAGCGCCGCACCGGCATCGACGCACCACAGGTTGAAGTGCTGCGCGTAGCCTGCCTCCTGGGGGGAGTGACCCACAATCTGGGGGATGGGACTAATGACGCCGGGTGCGGTGAGTTCGCGCCAGTCGCACCAGAAGATACCACCGTGCTTGTCGGGGCCACCTCGTCGCGGGCCCACCCATTTGAAGTGGTAGAACGGTCGATCGGTGAGCAACTGGCGGCGAAAGGCGTCGCGCAGCGAATGCGCCCAGCTCTTGGCCGGGGAATCACCCTCCCCCATAAACTCCGGGTGCAGCCCCGCGTGCGTCAGCAGCCAGTCGCCCACGCTCGTCGCCGACGTCACCTGGCCCGCGTCGTATGCCGCCAGCAGCGCCGCCCGGATCTTCGGCGCGATCGGCTGCTGCCCGCCGAACGTGGGGAATCCGGCGTCCGGCCAGACGTGCGGCAGCTCGTGGTTGCCGATCAAGATCGTGTCGCAATAGTGCAGGCCGAGCAGCAGCGCCTCGTGGTCGTTGACGCCGTAGCGCATCGCCCCGCGCGGGGTGCCGCCGTGGATCAGGTCGCCGAGCTGGATCACGCGCGTCTCCGGCACGCGCGTACCGCCCTCGACCGCCCCGGTCGCCTCCAAGATGTTGGCAAGGCCGGTGGCATCGCCGTGGATATCGCCGATCACAATCGTCCGCATGGGTGGACATCCTTCCTGCTATTCGACGCTTAGGTTGTCAACGCGCTCGCTGCCAACTAAAGGGCCAGCGCCGCCTGCGCCTCCGCATACGCCCGATTGAGCCGCACCATCTGCGCGCTGTCACCCGCGTTCCGGTCGGGGTGGAGTTGCTTCGCCAGCGCACGGTAGCTCGCCGCGATCACCGCGATCCCCGCCGTGGGCGCGACGTGCAGCACCTCGTGCCAGGCGTCGCCGGTCGTGCCGTCCCCCAGCGCCAGGCGGTGCCCCGCGAAGAGCCGGTCGAACGCCGCGCGCTCGCCGCGCTCCTGGCTGACGCCGTACTCCTCGAAGATCGTGTAGAGGCCGCTGACCGCGCGCTGGGCCGCGCGCAGGTTGTCGATCTGCTGCGCCCACTTGGTGCAGGGGAAGCGGTAGGGCGCGCCGTCGCGCGTGAACTGGACGGCCGCGCCGACCGGGGCGAGGTCGAGCTGCAGCTCGGCCACGGCGATCCCCGCCCGCGCGTACTGCCGGGTGAGTTCCTTGCTGAGCTTGCCGCCGAGCAGCACGCGCGTCTCGGTCGCGCCCATCTTGATCACGGTCAGCCGCAGGTCGCGCAGGATGGTTTCTGGGAGCACGTTGAAGCGTCGCGTCGCCATCGTGGTTAGCTCCTTGTCTCTTCGTCGCTCACAGCCCCGTCTCCTTGATGTCCACGTCGTAGAGGGCCTTCATCAACTTCCGTTTGAGTTTGTAGAGCGCGGTGCGGGTGCCGCTCGACTTCCAATCTTCAACCACGGCGATCCCCGCCTCGTCGTAGCAGAAGTCGGCGATATAAGCGCTGACCTCGACGCCCTCCACCACGAGCGGGAAGCGCACCTGGCGGCGCAGGTCGGTGATGACGCCCTGCCCTTGCAGCGTCAGCAGCTCGTGCCAGCGCCGGTGCTCGCCGGTGCTATCGAAGCGGCCGTGGACCTCATCGATCACCGCGACCGCGCCGTATTTGTTGCGGCGCTTGCCCTCCTGGGCGACGAGCAGGTGGTATTCCTCGACGCTGATGGTGTTGTCGGTCATCCCTCCCGGACCCTTCTCACCTTCGGTCGCCGTTGACCGCGTGCGCTGCCGGTGCTACGATCGCCCACCCACACGCCCGCGTCACGCGCGCGACGGCAGCGGCGGGGCAAAGGAGTGCGACGCGCGGCCCGGCGGCGCGCCGCGAGGGGGAGATCGTGATAGCTGATGCCGTTATCGCCATCGGGGCATCGGCGGGCGGGCTCGAGGCGCTCCGGTCCGTCGTGGCCGCCTTCCCGGCGGACCTGCCCGCCGCGGTGTGCGTCGTCGTCCATACCCCGCCGGGGGC
>DATCMP010000411.1:0-1825 GCA_036563365.1 Thermomicrobiales bacterium | reverse complement strand
GGTAATCGCCACTACCGGCGTGACCAGAGCGCCCCAGGCGAAGGCCGGGAGGATCCGTCCCCAACTCGGTCGCCCCTCGCCACGCGGCAGGCCGAGCCGCCCGGTGGCGACGATCGGCGCGAACGTCGCCACGGTCGCCAGCGGCAAGAAGACCCACCACCATCCCAGGCGCAACGCCCCCCAGGCGAGCAGCACCGCTACCAGGAAGGTCGCCGCGCAGGCCCACCACGCCGGGAGGGTCAGAGGGCGGGCGGTCATCCCGCGCGCCCGCAACCACGCGAACCAGGCGGCGGCCAGGCCCAATTCCAACAACAAGACCCCGAACGGGAACGCCGAAGCGCTCCCGATGAACTGCTCGGCGGTTCTCGCCCCGCCGATCGCGCCGACGAGCCCGAAGCCGATCAGCACCAGGCCGAGGATCGAGCCGAGCAGCCCCAACAATAGCGTCACGATCCGAGCGAACATGATCCCCCAAAGTACAAGCTGCGGTAGCGCGAACGCACTCCTTATTCGTACTTCGTACTTCGTACCCCGTACTTCCTCATACTTTCGCCCGGCGTGCGGGACCGGAGAAGCCGGTCAACGACCGCCCGATGTCCTCGCCGCGCTTGACGAGATAGGTCGGCACGGCGATCGCCGCCAGCGCGCTGACCAGTAAGATCGCGCTCTCGGTCGCGCCGAAGGTACTCGGCTCGATGATGATCGTCACAACCTTGACGCCACGCGCCACCAGCCCCATCAACGCCCGCGCGATCCGCTCATCGGTTGAGGCGGTGACCACGATCAGCGTGCTATGCCGACCGAACTGCGTGGCCTGGGACACGAGCAATTCCGGGAGCGGTTGCCGGCCCTCGGCGCGGATGACGGCCAACGCTTCGAGGATTTTCATCAACTGTCGCGCGCCGCGATCGGTCGGGATGATTTCCCGGTGCTGGCCGGTCGCCATCAACCCGACGGTACGATTCTGGTTCAGGAAGTGCCGCGCCAACGAAGCGGCGATGGTGACGCCGTACTCTTCGGTCGAATTGAGCAGGAGACGCGCCAGCGGATCATCGCTCTCGCCGCCAGCGCCCTGCACCGCCCCCTGCACATGCACCCGGCCATCCATATCAAGGAGGAGCCAGACATCGGCGGTCGGATCGAGCTCGAATTCTTTCACCATCAACTGGCCGGTGCGCGCGGTCGAGGCCCAGCTGATCCGATTGAACGAATCGCCGGGCAGATACTCCCGCACGCCGACGGCGTTGGGGGTAATCTGCGGCGTCCGCCCCTGGGTCGTGCTACCGCCGGGCAGTTCACCGACGGGCAACACGAACGACGAGACATCGACCGTCGCCGGATAGACGATCAATTCGTGGGTCTGCGGGAGGAGTTTGCGGGTTGGGAAAAGGCCGAACGGATCGCCGCCGTTGAGGGTTAGCGGCCCCATCAAGAATCGTCCGCGCCGGATACAGAGCGACCGGACATGCCAGCGGGCGCTGCCACGCGGCAGCAAGCTGACGACTTGCGAGGCGTTATGACCCGGCAGCGACGAGTGATCGCGTACCTCGACCCACAGCTTGCCCCAACGGGTCAAATTCTCGATCCGCAACCGCTCGGTGATCTCCTGCCCGACCTGCGCGCGGTCGGAACCGCTCTCGCGCTCGATCCGCAACCCGCGCAGGCTCGACCAACTCCAGATCCAGGAGATCGCCAGCAACGCGACCAGCGTCAGGAAAAGTTTATCGAGCAGCCGCCAGTTATTGATCTGCGCGAGCACCAGGATGATGACCGCGAAGGCCGCGACTTTCAGCCAGTTATAGCGGGCGGTCGGGTCACCGTTCAC
>DATCMP010000215.1:0-11211 GCA_036563365.1 Thermomicrobiales bacterium | reverse complement strand
CCGGTGCGGGTGCTCGAAAAGTTACCGCTCAATGATAATCTCTATAAATGGCGTTGTCAACTTTATAGCTAGTGCGGACTACGTTCGCGCCAGGAACCGGGGTGGTCGCCGTTCGTTCGTCTATCAAGCGCAGGGGCGTGGTATAATGCGACGCGCCGCCTGATGGGCCGCTTGGGGAATGGAGCGGGGTGGTGCTACGCCTATCGCCAAGGGCGGTACATGGTTGGGGGGAAGGATGTCACAAAGCCGCATTCTTGCTATCGCGTTCATTATCGTCGGGGCGCTCCTCGCCTTCGTTTCGGCGCTCGCCGATCAGGTCGGCCTCGGCGCGCCGACCTCGACATTCGGCTGGAAGCAACTCCTCGGGCTAGTGCTCGGCATTATCCTCATCGTTGCCGGGATTATCCTCCTCCGTCAGGGCGATGTCGAATATGAGGATGACGAAGAAGATATCGAAGCGGAAGTCGCTGAAGAAGAAGCTGAGCGACGCGCTTAGCCGATCGTAGCGTTACGCTGGAGGCGACTTGTGAAGGGTGTCATCCTCGGTGGTGGCTTGGGGAGTCGACTCTACCCCTTGACCCACGCGACCAATAAACATCTCTTGCCGATCTACGATCGGCCGATGGTCTTCTATCCGATCGCCACGCTGGTCAAGGCGGGGATCGACGAGGTGATCATCGTCACCGGGGGGCCGCACGCCGGCGATTATCTGCGCGTGCTGCAGAATGGTCGCCATCTCGGGCTGCGCCACCTCGAATATACGTATCAGGAACGGGAAGGCGGCATCGCCGAGGCGCTGGCACTCTGCGAGGATTTCGCGGCTGGCGAGTCGATCGTCGTCATCCTGGGCGATAACACGACCGATGCGGATATCCGCCCGGCGGTCGAGAATTTTCAGGATGGCGCGTTGATCTTCCTCAAACAGGTCCACGACCCGGAGCGTTACGGCTGCCCGGTCTTCGACCCTGTCGATGCGCGCACGATCCTGCGGATCGAGGAGAAGCCGAAGCGACCGCAGAGCAACTATGCGGTCAGCGGTCTCTATCTCTACGATCAGCACGTTTTCGAGCATATCAAGCGGCTGAAGCCGTCGGGTCGTGGTGAGCTCGAGATCACCGACGTCAATAATTTTTATCTCCAGGACGGCCAGCTCCGCTGGGAGGAATTGGAAGGCTTCTGGAGCGACGCCGGCACCTTCGAGAGCCTCTACCGTAGTAACGTCTTCTGGGCGGAAAAAGCGCTCGGCAGCCAGATTGCTGTGAGCGGCACCGCACAGGAGACCATACGACGGGGATAGTCCGCGATCGGCGCACGAATGTGGCGATGATGATGGGACGCGGGCGCTAGCGCCGCGTCCCTTTCTAGTCGTGGGTCGTGGGTCGTGAGAAGGTTCGCTGAGGGCGATAGCCTTTCTATTAGCACCGTTCTCTCTCACGACCCACGACTCACGACTCACGACTCGTAATAGGAGACGACGATGTCAGCTGATAGGGAAGGGGCGATCAAAGAGCGGATCGCGCAGGGGTTGAGCGCGCTTGGCTATCAGCCGCGCGCGATCGATTTGCGGCGGATTCCGTTCTCCGGGGCGTGGGGTGCGGCGACCTCGGTTGCCAAGGCGCTGGCCGGACAGGCCGCCGCCGCGGGGATCGCGGCGGCGACCGCGGGGCTGGACAAGAAAGAGGCCAAGACGGTCGCGGCGGGGATCACCAACGCGAAGGCGCAGGAGATCGCCGAGCAATTGGCGGCACGACTATTGGCCGATGGCGCGGCAGATCGGGTCGAGGCGGTCAACGGTTTCGTCAACATCTATTTTGATGCGGCGTCTGCCGCGTTGCAGACGGTGCGGCGCGTCCTCGTGGAGGGCGCGGAGTACGGTCGCGGGGCGGCGGTCGCCGAGCGGGTCATGGTCGAGTTCTCGCAGCCGAACACCCACAAGGCGTTTCATGTCGGCCACCTCCGCAACGCCGCGCTCGGCAACACCCTCTGCAATATCCTGGAGCGCGCGGGCTTCGGGGTGATCCGGGCCAACTATATCGGCGACATCGGCAAGCACGTCATCTCCTGTATGTGGTGCTACCGCGCTTTCCATCTCGGCCAGGAGCCTGCCGAAGGGAAGGGGCGCTGGCTGGGGCAGATCTACGTCGAGAGCTTGCAGCGCCTCTCCTATCGCCAGGAAGTCGTCGATTTCATCAACAAACTCAGCAAGGAGGATGAGGCGTTCAAGGCGTCGTCCGACCGGATGATCAAGGAACTCTGGCGGCGCAAGGTCGCCTCGGGCGAGGATATTGCTTACCTGCTCGGGCAACTCAGCGGCAAGGGCGATCTCGATCTGGCGAAGGTCTATGCGCCCGAGTGCATCGCCGATCTCTGGCAGATCATCGGCGCGCAGTTGCAGCAGGAGGTCCGACCGACGCGGACGACCGGCCCGGTGACCGATGAGGCGACCGCGCGGGCGTATCTGGACGAATGGCGCGCGATTAACGTCCACGCCGACTGGTGGATCCCCGCCGGGGAGTGGGAACGCCAGTATCGCGAGACCTGGCAGGAGTGGGAGCGCAAGGATCCCGCCCTCGTCGCCCTTTGGGAGCAGACGAAGGCGTGGAGTATGGAAGAGTTCGCCCGGATCTACGGCGAACTCGGTATTCGCTTCGACGAGTGGTTCTTCGAGAGCGAGGTCGAGGAGCCGGGGCGCGCGATCGTGCAGGAACTGCTCGACAAGGGGATCGCGGAGATCAGCGAGGGCTTGCCGGTCGTCAAGATCGATGAGAAGCTCGGGCTGGAGAAAGAGACGTACCGGGTGCTGCCGATCCTCCGCTCCG
This sequence comes from Thermomicrobiales bacterium, assembly GCA_036563365.1. Taxonomy (GTDB): domain Bacteria; phylum Chloroflexota; class Chloroflexia; order Thermomicrobiales; family CADCWN01; genus CADCWN01. Next base: position 8,392 of record DATCMP010000215.1, on the reverse strand, counting down.
ACGGCACAACCCTCTACTCGACCAAAGACCTCTCGCTGACGAAGGAGAAGTTCGAGCGCTTCGGCGTCGATCGCGCGATCTGGGTGATCGATGTACGACAGTCGCTCTACATGCAGCAGATCTTCAAGATCATGGAGTTGTGGGGCTTCGAGCAGGCCGATAAGTGTTACCACCTCGGCTACGAGATGGTCGCCCTGCCCGAAGGGGCGATGAGTTCGCGCAGCGGCAAGACGATCCTCTACGACGACATCGCGCCGGAGGTCTTCAAGCGGGCGCGCGAGGTGATCGACGAAAAGAACCCCGAGATGCCGGATGAGCGCAAGGCGATCGTGGCGAAGCAGATCGGCGCGGGCGCGCTCCTCTACGGGATGCTCGACCGCGACAACAACCGCCTGCTGATCTTCGATGCCGAGGAGGCGCTGAGCCTGCACGGGCAATCGGCACCGTATATCCAGTACGCCCACGCGCGGGCGTGTCGCCTTCTGGAGCGGGCCGGTGGCGTGCCCGATCTCGATGTCGACACGACCCAGCTCGGCGAGCTGACCGACTACGAGATCAATCTGGTCGAGCAGATCGCGCTCCTGCCCGCCGAGGTGCAGCGCGCGGCGCGGGAGTACAAGCCGCTGGTGATCGCGACCTACGCCTACAATCTCGCCGTGCGGACGAACGAGTTCTACGAGCACTGCCGCGTGCTGGACGCGCCCGAGCCGCAGCGCAGCGCCCGATTGGCGCTGGTCGGCGCGGCGCGACAAACCCTCGCCTCCACGCTGGCCCTGCTTGGCATCGCCGCGCCAGAGGCGATGTGAGCGCCACACCGCACACGCAGCATGGTGATGGATTGGATACGATCGACGCGGGGGTCGTAACGACCCCCGCGACCGACCAGCCCGTGACCAATCGGTTGCGTGAGGCGCGGATCGCCCCGATCGCCGTGCCGATCGGGCTCGGCGTTTGCGAGTTCGGGCCGGAGATCGGGCCGTATGCGCTCGACGCGGGCCTGCGCGACCGGACGGCGGCGACACCGTCAGGGTGGTCCGGTGCGGAGCGGTTGGACCCACTGACAATCACCGATGTGCCGCCGTCGTTGCCGTCGCCGCTGTATGGCGATCCGCGTCTGAAGAATCGCGAGCCGATCCTGACGGCGTGCAAACGGCTGGCGCGGTACACGCACGCGGCGATCAACGACGGTCGCCTGGCGCTCGCGCTCGGCGGCGATCATGCCCTCTCGATCGGGTCGATCGCGGGGGCCGCAGGGGCTTGTGAGCGCCTGGGGATCATCTGGATCGACACGCACGCCGACCTCAACACGCCGGAGACGACGCCGAGCGGCAACATCCACGGGATGCCGATGGCGGTGGCGCTCGGCCACGGGGATCGTGGGCTGGCGACGATCGCGGGGGCCGCGCCGAAAGTGCGGCCCGACGATGTGACGATGATCGGTCTGCGCGATCTCGACGCTGGCGAGGAGGCGTTCCTGGCGAGCCATCCGGTGCGGGTCTACCGGATGGACCAGATCGACGCGCTCGGCGGTTTCGCGGCGACGGTGGCGCGGGCGATCGAGGAGATGGCGGCGAGTGGCGTCGATGCCGTCCATCTCTCCTTCGATCTCGACGTCCTCGATCCCTCCTGCTTTACGGCGACGAGCACGCCGGTCCCCGGTGGGCTGATCGTGCGCGAGGCGTTGGCCGGGCTGCGCTTGCTGCGGGAGAGCGCCCTGCCGATTCGCTCGGTTGACTGGGTCGAACTCAATCCGCTCCTCGACACGCGCGGCCAAAGCACCGGCGTGGCGGTCCGCTTGCTCAAAGGTTTGCTCGGCGACGAGTAGGGCTACCCCTCCCCGACGCGGGGAGGGGTGACCCAATACAGGGCAGCGACTGAAAAATACCGCACGACCTCTCAGTGAGCCACCCCTCCGGGAGAGGGAGGGGGCGGCTCGATCCGTGGGATGATCGGCTTGGCCGTTGCAACGGACGTCCCTGCCAGCGTGTTGCCCCAGCGATGGCACTCGGCCCAGGGGCTCGGCCCCAATTCTGTAACCCCTAACTGCGCCAACATCAGCACGCTCGTAGACGGCAGGAATGGTGCGAGGTGGACGGCGAGCAGGCGCAACGTTTCGGCGAGTGTCGCCAGCACAGTGTCGAGTCGTGCGGTCGCGATCTGATCGTCGGGCTGACGGGCGAGTGTCCAGGGCGCGGCCTCGTCCACATAGCGGTTCCCTGCGCCGACCAATTCCCAGATCGCGGCCAGCGCGGCGCGAAAGTCGAAGCTATCGAGGGCGGTGGCGATCCTCTCTGGCAAGCCTTCGGCGAGTTGTCGGAGGGGCTGCTCTGGCGGCTCGGCTGTTCCCATCGTCGGTATGACACCATCGCGCCAGCGACCGATCATGCTGACGGTGCGATTCAGCAGGTTCCCGAGAGCGTTCGCCAGGTCGCCGTTCGTGCGCGCGATCAGCCGCTCGATGGTGAAGTCGCCGTCCTCGGTGCGCGGCACGTCGCGCAGGAGCCAGTAGCGGAGCGGATCGGTGCCGAAACGCTCAACGAGCGCGACCGGATCGATCGCGTTGCCGAGCGACTTGCTGATCTTCTGCCCGCCGACTGTCACATACTCGTGGACATAGATCGTCGTCGGCAGGGGCAGCCCCGCAGAGAGGAGCATCGCCGGCCAGTAGATCGCGTGGAAGCGCAAAATCCCCTTGCCGATGACGTGGACGCGCGCCGGATTGTCTCGCCAGTAACGTGCGAAGAGCGGGGCGTCGTTGGCGAAGTCGAGCGCGGTGATGTAGTTGATCAGCGCATCCCACCAGACATACATCACCTGCTGAGGATCATCCGGCACCGAGATACCCCAGCCGCGCGCTCGCGTCTGCGAGCGCGAGATGCTGAAATCTTGCAGTCCACCCTCGATGAACCGCAGCACCTCGTTGCGCCGCCCGGCTGGCTCGATCCGCAATTCACCCGAGGCGATCAGCACGCGCAGTTGCTCCCCGTAACGCGACAGGCGGAAGAAGTGATTTTCCTCGGAGACCGGTTCGGGCGGGCGCAAGTGTTCCGGGCAGAGTCCGTCGACCAGCTCGCTCTCGTTGTAGTATTGCTCGCAGCCGATACAGTACAGCCCGGCGTACGACTTTTTGTAGATGTCGCCAGCCGCCGCGCACGCGGCCCACAACTTGGCGGCACCGGCGGCATGTTGCGGATTGCCGCTGGTACGCATGAAGTAATCGAAGGAGAGGTCGAGGGGCGCGCGGAGCGCCGCGAACGCTGCGGCGTTGCGATCGACGAGCATTTGTGTGGAGATTCCTTCGGCCTCGGCGGCTTGCACATTCTTCAGCGCGTTGTCATCGGTCCCGGTCTGGAAACGGGTATCGTCGCCGATCAGGCGGTGGTAGCGCGCCAGGACATCGGCCTGGATCACTTCCAAGGCGTGGCCGAGGTGGGGTTTGCTGTTGACGTAAGGGATGGCGGTCGTGATGTAATAGCGTCCGGCTGTCATCGGTGGGGCCTCCCGCGCGATCGTGAGACCGCCGCAAGACGGCCTCACCTCATCGTTTCATCCGCAACGCCCCGCGCCGCGCTCGTCGCCGAGCACCGCGCGGGGCGACGCATGACCATAGGGAAACCCAACCGGGGTCGTTGTCGATTTGCGTTATGCACTGTCCACCGACCTTGGCCCCGGGATGACCAACACGAGGCAACAAAAAAGCAGCCTCAGTCCCCTGCGGGACGAGCGCTGCTCGTGGTACCACCCTGCTTCGCGGCGATCTCGCGATCGTCGCCTCGATGCCCCCCGTGGTCATGGCGACAGCAAGGGGCGCGGCCCGGTAACGGGGGCCTCCGGCGAAACGTACTGCCGCGTGCTTTAGGAGTGCACACGGGTTCGATTCGCGGCTCGAAGGGCATTGCCGTCGGGGTGAGGGCCGCATCGCAGCAGCGCGGCTCTCTGGATCCTCACCTGATCGCGCGGACTCTCCTTGTCATCGCCTGCTCTTCAGTTGACGATAGTGTAGCACCTCGCGTCGGCTGGCGGCGGGATCCGATGTACAGCCCCGGGGCGATCTGCTGGCACGGCTCAGTTCCTGAATAGCTGCACGATCATCAGCCCGTGGTAGCGGCTGCGGATCACCGCCATCCCGGCCCGACCGAACTTCGGGGAGAGGATATTGGCGCGGTGGCCGGGGCTATTCATCAGGCCGCGGTGCGCGGTGACGATATCCGGCGCGAATGCCAGGTTCTCGCCTGCTGTCAGGTACGCCACATCGGCGGCGGCGAGGCGATCAAAGGGATCGCCGGTGACCGGGGACTCGTGCGCGAAGTAGCCGAGTTCGAACATCTCGATGGCGTGCGCCCGCCCGACCGGCACCAGCGTCTCATCGAACACGAGCGGCTGCAAGCCGACGTTCATTCGCTCCTCGTTGACGAGCGCCAGGATCTGCGCTTCCGCCGCCGGGTCGGGTGCCAAATCGCCCGCCTCGACGCTGAACGGGAGCTCGCGGCCCGCTTCTCCCTCGTTGACCGGGGAGGGAAGGGCCAGGGTATCGGCCGCCGTTTGCAGGAGCGGTCGGATCTGGGCCAGCTGCAGGAAGCGCGCATCCCCTTCGAGAAGGCGCGAGGCGAGGGGCGCCTCGCGCAGGGCCGGTCCGAGTTCCAGCGCGGGGGCGGCGACCGCAAGCGGTGCCAGCAATAACCCCGCGAGGAGCGCGCCGACGATCGCCCCCGGCACCGCGCCGAGGAGATGGTCGATCCGCTTGAAGAGGCGATTGCGCTGGCGGATGCCGAGGAGCGGCCCGAGGGGGCGTTGCACCGCCAGTACCGCGATCACCTGCCCGACAAGCGCCAGCAAGCCGAATGCGAGGATGGTGGTGAAGCGCGGGCTGAGTTGTGGCAGGCGGGCCAGCGCCACTGTCAGCGGCGCGTAGCCGAGCAGCATCAGCGCGACGACGATCGCCGTGCAGACCAGACCGCTGGTCGCGCGTAGCGCCCCGAAACCGATCCCGACGATTGCCGCCAGCATGATGAAGCCGATTACCAGCAGATCGATCGCCTGTCCGCTCACCCCAACGCTGTCCTTGCCCTTGTCCGTGCCACCACCGCTCGCGCCTTTCGGTGCGTCTGTTCCAACAACTATACTGTCCCGGCGCTACCCGCGTCATAGCGCCGAGGGGATAATCGCGCCGACCCTGGTGCCGCGGGCGGTCGGTTTTGGCATTGACACATCGAGTTGTCACTACTCATCGGTGGAGGGTAGCGCTGAGTCCATCAGCTTTCGAACCTCTCGCTCGGCTCGCGCCGCCCGCTCGGCGGGTGCTCGAGCGGGTTGCAGCCGGTGCGCGGACGGCGGGGATGGGAGCGTACCTGATCGGCGGGAGCGTGCGCGACCTGTTGCTCGGTCGGGCCACGGTCGATCTCGATGTCGTCGTCGTCGGCGATGCCGTCGCCCTGGCGCGTGCGCTTCACCTCGACCTCGGTGGTGAGAGCGCAGCCCGACTTCGCATTCACGATCCCTTTGGCACGGCAACACTCCTCCTCGCTGACGGCCTGGCACTCGACCTGATCACCGCCCGCCGCGAGGTCTATCCGCGGCCCGGTGCGCTGCCGATCGTCACCCCCGGTACGCTCGACGATGACCTGCGTCGCCGCGACTTCACGATCAATGCGATCGCTCTCGATCTCGCCCCGCAGCGTCGCGGTGCCGTCCTCGATCCGCTCGGCGGGCAGTCCGACCTCGCGCGCGGCCTGATACGTGTCCTGCACGTCGGCAGCTTTGTCGATGATCCGACGCGGCTCCTGCGTGGGATTCGCTATCGGTGCCGCCTCGACTTCGCGTTCGATCCGCACACCGCCGCGCTCTATGGCGCGGCCTCGACGGCGGGGGTGCTCGGCACGGTCTCGGTGCAGCGCCTCAGCCACGAATTTGTGCGTTTGCTCGCCGAAGATAGCGCGGCGGCGATGATCGATCAGCTGGTCTCCTTTGGCCTCCTCCCGCAGTTCCCGCAGCCGCTCCGCTGGGATGAGGGGACGCGGCGCGCGTATCGGCGACTGGACGAACTCTGGCCGCTTCTGCCGTCGGCTCCGCGGCGATTCGCCCTATGGGAGGCGCGTTTCGCGTTGCTCACCGCGTCGTTCGCGCCCGACGTGGCGCGCGATGTCGCCAGCGGCCTGCATCTCACCGCCGACGCGGGGCTGCTGGCCGAGCAAGTCGCGCGGCTGCGCGCGCTCGTCGCGGCGCAGGAGTTGCCGGGCACCGCTTCCACGCTGGGGCGACTCCTCGATCCGTTCGCGCCCGCCGCGATCATCACGGTCGCGGCACGATGTGAGCATGACACGGAGCGCGCCGCCTTATACCACTATCTGACGACGATCCGTACGCGCCTCCCCGAACTCAATGGCGATGCGCTGATCGCGTTGGGCGTCCCGCGCGGCCCGATCTATCGCGTCGCCTTGCAGTCATTGCGCGACTTTACGCGCGACAATCCGACGGCGACCGTGGAAGATGAGCGGGCGTTCCTATTGGCGTGGCTGGCGTTGCCCCGCGCCGATTCTCATGGCTAGTTGTGGTTGCCCTGGTGCGCTATCGACGCTCTACAGCCATCCGGATGTAATTCAGTTTGTCGCTTCGACGTTGTGGTTGTGTGAGGGGTTGGGCGCAATTTTTTGGCAGTCCGTAGCGTGCGCGTGGTATCGTGCGTAGATAACAGATGGAAGAATGGCGGGACCGTTTTGCTATGAGTCTGCCCGCTCCTGGCCTCCGCTAGCGCGGGTCGGATACATTTGTGGGCGCGGAAAGGAACGTCAGTCGCATGCGCGATCTCTCTGGACAGACCTTCGGGTCGTATCGCCTCGAAGGGCTGCTCGGGCGTGGCGGGATGGGCGAGGTTTACAGCGCCCGACATCTCCGCCTGACCGGTCGCCTCGCTGCCGTCAAGGTCTTGCCCGCCTCGCTCGCCACCGAGCCCGATTTCCTGCGTCGTTTCGAGCAGGAGGCCAACTCGGCCGCTTCGCTCGATCACCCGAATATCCTGCCTGTCTGGGATTATGGCGAGCAAGATGGTACGCCGTATCTTGCCATGCCGCTGGTGACGAGCGGCAGCCTGAAAGATTTGCTCGAACGGCGGGGAGCGCTCTCGCCCGACGAGGCGGAGCGTTACCTGACGCCGATCGCCGAAGCGCTGGATTACGCGCACTCGCGCGGATTGCTCCACCGCGACGTGAAACCGGCCAATATCCTGCTGCGCGACGATGGTCGCCCCCAACTCGCCGATTTCGGGATCGCCAAGGCGATCGAGGCCGGGCAGACCGGCGGGCTGACCCACGCCGGTGGCGGGATCGGCACGCCGGAATATATGGCCCCGGAGCAGATCGAGGGGCGGGCGGAGCAGCGGAGCGACTTCTATTCGCTGGGCGTGGCGCTCTACCAAATGCTCAGCGGGCGGGTGCCGTACGATGGCGCGACCCCCTACGAGATCGCGCTGAAGCAACTGAGTAACCCGTTGCCACCGATCCGCCAGTTCCGCCCGGACCTTTCGCCCGCAATCGAGGCCGTCTTGCAGCGGGTGTTGGCGAAAGATCCCGCCGAACGCTACGCCTCGGGGGGCGAGTTCGCCACCGCATTCCGCAACGCCGTTGCGCGCCCTGGCGGCGCGGCGGCGACGATCATCACCACGCCGTATACACAGCGCACGACCCCGCTGAGCGTGCCGCCCGCACCGGTGGTAGCAGGGCCACCAGCGGCGGCGTATGTGCCGCCCCCGCCCCCTACATATCCTCCGGTTGCTCCGACTACAGGTCAGCCGCCACCGTCTGAGCGGGCCAGGCGGGGGACATCGTGGCCGCTGATCGCCGCCGCGATCATCGCCGCTGGCCTGATCCTGCTGATCGGCGGGCTCGGGGCGTACAACGCCTTCTTCCAGGAACCGACGCCCACGCCGCCGCGTCCCACCAATACCTCGGGGCCGCTGATCGGTGCGACGGAGACGGCAGCAGCGGCATTGTTGACCGCCACAGCGGGCGCGATCACACCGACGGTTCCCGCTACCGCCACCGCGACGCCGGATGCTTCTGCGACGGCGGCGGTCATCACCGGGGCCACCGCCACTGCGAACGCGATCAGGGCCGGTAACGAGGCGACGGCGACGGCGAATGCGGCGAGGGCTTCGGCGACCGCCGCAGCGAATGCGAATGCCACGGCGACCGCGAACGGCAATGCCGCCGCTTCGGCCACGGCCAGGGCGGCACGCTCGGCGACCGTCGCGGCGGGGCTGACGGCGACCGCGGCGGCGCAGCCAACCGCCACGCCCGTGCGTACGCCGACCAATACCGCCGTGCCGCCGACCGCGACCCCGGTGCCGCCGACGAATACGCCGGCACCGCCGACCGCCGTCCCGACTCGCGCGCCGACC